>JAYVST010000934.1:0-1697 GCA_043775255.1 Burkholderiales bacterium | reverse complement strand
TGGAGGGACACCAGATTGGCATTGACGAGCCCTATACCTACTCGGTGCTGAGCTTCGTTCAACCGCCCGTCATTTTCAGGGGCGTGGCGTCGGGCGACGTCCACAATGACGGGTGGATGGACCTGCTGCTGGCCTCCGATTCAGGGCTTTCCCTGTATGCCAATCGGCAGGGCAAAGGCTTTGCATTGCAGCGCATCGACATACCCGCGTTAAAGGAGTTTCATGTCGTCAGCGCGGCACTGGTCGATCTGAACAACGACGGCTGGCTGGATATTCACTTTTCGACCTATCGACACGGAAATTTCGTCATCTACAACGGAAAGGGAAAATTCCCTGAGGAAAACCTGGTGCGCCTGCCGAGTCCGGACGGCGTCGCGATGGCCGGCGCGGTCGCCTTTGGCGACGTGGACCGCAACGGCAACCTCGATATCGTGGTTGGAGGCTGGACCCATCCTTGCAGGGCTTTTCTTCCTTGCGCCGAATTGCCGTCCAACAACTACCTGCTCAAGAACGACGGCGGTCGATTTCGACTTCTGCAACCCTTTGCCGGTGCGCCGGGCAGGCAAACCTTGAGTCTGTTGCTCACGGATCTGAACCGTGACGGCAATCTCGACCTGATCGTCGGCAGCGAGGATCTGGCGCCCGACCTGTATTTTCTCGGCAACGGCGACGCGACGTTCAGAAAAATCACGCGCAACGATGGCATCATTGCGCATTCGACCAGTACGACCATGAGTGTTTCGAGTGCCGACGTGGATAACGATCTGGTGCAGGAAATCTACCTTGGTCAGATCACCGCGTTCCCGCTCAAGGATGAAACCAAGGTGAGGGATACCGGACCTGCGCTATGTGGTGAAATCATGCAGGTCGCGCAGCGGGCAGGGTGCGAGCAATTCATGCGCATGCGCCTGAACATGCCCGGGCAGGGAAAGAACCGCGACGCGCTCAAGTGTCTCGCGATCGATACGCCCCAATATCGGGAAGACTGCATCGCCTTGTCGATGTTCCTGTGGGCCATGCAAAACGGAGAGCCGCGCTTTTGCGAACTCTTCCCGGACGCTTGGGAGGCCTTCAGACATGTTTGCCGCAATGCCTACCGGGAGGCCGTGTCCCCCTATCCGGGAGACTCCGCGCGCCGCAGGATGACAACCGCGCAAAAAGGCGTCGGGAAGGAAGAGATTCCCGAAACGTTTCAGCACAATGTTCTGCTTGCGCAGTCCGCGAACGGGAGCTTCACCGATCGTGCGTCGCAAATGGGCATAGGAATCGCCGGCTTCACCTGGAATGCGAAATTCGCCGATGTCGACAACGACGGCTACGTGGACCTGTTTGCGGTCAATGGCTGGTTGCCCGAGCGCAAGCAGATCGCGCACGTCTTCTACTCCAACCAGGGCGGCAAGCGATTCGTCGACAAGACCATCGAGTCGGGACTCGGCTCGTTTCTGGCGGCAGGTTCCTATACCTACGTCGATCTCGACAACGACGGTGATCTCGACATAGTCGTTGTGCCGGTCGCCGGGCCGATCCTGGTCTACATGAACAATTCGACAAAGAGCCGCATCGCGTTTGAATTGCGCGACGGCAAAGGCAACCGCTTCGGCATCGGCAGCAAGATCGTCATCCACTACGGACCCGACGCGGCACTCCATCAGATGCGCGAACTGCAGGCCAGCGGAGGATTCATCTCCTTCGACGCT
>JAYVST010000933.1:0-2327 GCA_043775255.1 Burkholderiales bacterium | reverse complement strand
GCACGCACGGCATCCGGCACCGCCGGCGCCGTGGCGCATCCTGCGACCAGCAGCACAGCCAGCGCCGTCGCGCCTGATTTGAGCATGTTCAATTTCTCCCTTGTGCGATTGCGCCAAGCGGTATGTGTGCCGCGAACTTTTTGGCTTAGGCTGCAGCTAGCGAGCCAAGAGCTGCCAAGCGATGCACGCCTGCCTCGCGAAGAATACATCGGGTCGGTGCAGGGCAGAACGAAATGAAGCGAGGCAGAAAGACATCGCGGTGGCAGGACACTGTTGGACTGACCTGCGGGTATAGCGTAGCGGCGGGCCTTGGAGAATGCAAGCTTCGCGGTTTCAGCGCGACACAACACGAGCCCACTGGATACACTGCTCGCCCTATGACAACGATCAGCCGAATTCCAACACCATTCGGCCACGCCGCCCGGAAAGGGAAGCCTGCCCGCGCCGATGCGCCAAGGATCGCCGCCCGCATCTTCGGCGTTGATTTCACCAGCACGCCCACGCGCCGCAAGCGCATCGTCGTGGCCGGTGGATTGCTGACCGCCGGCTGCTTGACACTTGACCGGATGGAGTCGTTTTCGGACTGGCCGGCGTTCGAGGCTTGGCTGCGACGGCCCGGACCGTGGGTAGCTGGGTTCGACTTTCCGTTCAGCTTGCCGCGCGAGCTGGCGAGCACGCTGGGCTGGCCGATGCGATGGCGGCCCTTGATGGCGCACTACGCCGCCATGTCGCGCGCAGAGATTCGTGCCACCCTCAAGGCGTTTTGCGACGCGCGGCCTGCCGGCTCCAAGTTCGCGCATCGCGCGTGCGACATTCCGGCCGGTGCCAGCCCCTCGATGAAATGGGTTAACCCTCCGGTGGCCTGGATGCTGCACGCCGGTGTGCCGCGATTGATTGCGGCGGGGTTGCACATTCCGGGGCTGGACGAGGGGGACGGGTCGCGGGTAGCGCTTGAGGCGTATCCGGGGTTCGTGGCGCGGCAGATTGTCGGACGGGCTTCGTACAAGAGCGACGACGCGGCCAAGCAGACACCGGCGCGGCGCGCTGAGCGCAAGCGCATCGTCGGGGCACTGGAAGAGGGCACGCTCGCCGGATTGCCGCGGCTGGTGTTGCTACCCACGCTGCGCCGCGCGGCAATTACGGATGCAAGCGGCGACACGCTCGACGCCATGCTGTGTGCCTTGCAGGTGGCTTGGGGCCATGCCCGACGGCGACGCAACTACGGCTTGCCGGCGGACCTTGATCAGCTTGAAGGCTGGATCGTCGGCGTGCCGCGCGTCTGATCGATTGGCCGGCCGGGTTGGTCGGTCTGGCGTTGGCCGACCTGCTTGTCGGGTCTGGTTGTCCGGGCTGGTTGTCCGGGCTGGTTATCCGGCCTCTCGCGGCCGGTATCATGCCCGCATGGATGCTTCCCTGATTGCCGCTTTCAAGACCGTGTTCGTGGTGGTGGCGGCCTTGCTGCCGATTCTCGACCCGCCGGGCGCGGCGCCGATCTTCCTGGCCATGACCCATGGCGCGAGCCCGGCGGTGCGCGCGGCGCTCGCGCGGCGCATTGCCATGAATGTTTTTTTCATGCTCGTCATCGCAATGTTCGTGGGTTCGTTCGTGCTGGAGTTCTTCGGCATTTCGTTGCCGGTGGTGCGGGTGGCCGGCGGTCTTCTTGTGTGTTCGACGGCGTGGCAGTTACTCACCGCGCCGGACCCGCAGGGCACAGGGGATGCGGCGCTGGCGGCCAGCACGACCAGCCTGGCCGCGTTGTCGGAGCGCGCGTTCTACCCGCTCACGTTTCCGCTCACTTGCGGGCCCGGCTCGATTGCGGTAGCCATCACGCTGGGAGCCAATCTGCAAAGCTCGAAGGTGGCGGTGCTGCACATGACCTCGGCGGTGTTCGGCGTGATGCTGCTGGCGGCAACCGTGTTCGTGTTCCTGCGCTTTGCCGAGCGCATCCTGCGGCCGCTGGGCAAGTCCGGCACCACGGTGTTCCTGCGCCTGATGGCCTTCGTGCTCTTGTGTATCGGCGTGCAGATCCTGTGGGACGGCATGTCCGAAATACTGGAGCCGTGGAAGGCGGCGCGGCGCTAGGGCCCGATGCGACGCTCCAGCAACCGCCACGGCCTGCCGCCGGAAATCGCCGCCACCGACCACCTGGGCAAGCAGCTCGACCGCAAGCGTCGTGCCGAAGCCAAGGCGACACGCCTGTTACATGCAGAGCAGGCGCCGCTGGACTTTCATGCGGCGCTGCCCGATGAAGCGTATGTCGGCGACCCGCTCACCGTGGAGGAATGGTTCGCGGCGCGCAAGTGGCGGCCGTTCTCCTTCCAGCGCGA
>JAYVST010000932.1:0-2810 GCA_043775255.1 Burkholderiales bacterium | reverse complement strand
AGCGCAGCGGGAACCCGCACTGCAAGCCGGTGGTCGATGACCACCTGTTCGGCATAGCCGCCGGAGAGCATGCCCATGACACGCTCGCCCTCGGCCCAGCCGTGCACCGCGCTACCTACTGCAAGCACCTCGCCCGCAGCTTCGAGCCCGGCGATGGGGTGAGGAGGCCTGGTGGCGATGTGCTCGTAATGTCCGGCGTTGCGCCCGAGGTCGGCACGATTCAGACCCGCCGCACGGGTGCGTAGAAGCAGATCGTTGGGGCCGGGACGCAGGTCCGGCACCTCGGTGAAGTCCAGCTGCGATTTGCCGGCGGCGTTCTTTTCGATGACCCATGCTTTCACGCGATCCTCCTCAAGGCATGATCTCGCCGCCGTTCGGGTGCAGCAACTGTCCGCAGTAGTAGCGCGCCTCATCCGAGGCCAGGAACACGAAGGCCGGTGTCATGTCTTCCGGCAGGCCGAGGCGCTTCAAGGGCAGCCCGGCAGCGTGCAGAGCCTTCGCCTCCTCGGGCAAGGGGTCGAAACCGGTATCGACCAGCCCCGGCGCCACACCGTTGACCAGCACGCCGTAGGGCGCCATCTCCTTGGCCAGGGCGCGGGTGAAGGCGATCACCCCACCCTTGGCGGCCGAGTAGGCGGTGTAGTTCTCGCGCCCAATGTAGCCCAATTGTGAACACAGGTTGATGATCCAGCCGCGTTGGTTCGCCTGCATGTGGCGCGCGGCGGCGCGCGAGCAGAGAAAGCCCCCGCGCAGGTGCACGCTCATCATGCGGTCCCAGTCGGCCACGCTTGTCTCGGTGATCGGCTGCGGGCGCTGGATGCCGGCGTTGTTGACGAGGATGTCGAGGTGGCCGAAAGCGGCGATCACCTTGGCGAACGCGGCATCGACCTCAGACTCGACGGTGACGTCGGCGCAGAGCGCCAGCGCGCGCCGGCCGCGCGCTTCGATCGCGCGCACCAGGCTCTTGGCCTCGTCCTCGCGCTCGACATACAGCACCGCGACATCGGCCCCTTCATCCGCGTAGGCGAGCGCCACCGCGCGGCCGATGCCGGTATTGCCGCCGGTGATGAGCGCGGTGCGCCCGGCCAATCGATTCAGACTCATGCCACCTCCCGGAAAAGCCGCCCCCAGCCCTGCACCCGCTGCGGGTCCACGCCGGAGAGCTTCAGGCATTTCCACATGGCCGTGGAAATGCTGTCATAGATGGGAATGCCGATTTCCTTCTCCAGCGCCTCCACCAGCGGCGCCGAATGCAGATTGGTGCACAGGGGAATGATGGCGTCGGGCCGGGCCTCTGCCACCGCGCGCGTCATCTCGATGATCGTCGCGTCGCTCACTTCCGAGAACGAGAAGTTGTGCGACAGGCCCACATGGCGCTCGGCCACCACGTTGAAGCCGGCACGCGCGTAATTGGCGCCGATCTTCTCCTGCACGTCGTCGGTGTACGGCGTGACGAAGGCGATGTTGCGCGCCCCGGTCAGGCGCAATATCTCGTTGATCGCCAGCACCGAGGTGCCGGCAGGAATGCCGGTGCGTTCGGTGATGCGTGCGCATAGCGTTTCGTCGGTGTCGAAACCCATCCAGGACGACGAAGTGCCGTTCCAGGCGATGGCATGCAGCTCGGCGTCGGCCAGGAGTTCGGCCGCGGCCAGGATGTTGCTGTCGTCGAACTGCGCCAGGGCATTGTCGGAGAGCGCGATGGTCTTGACGCGGAAGCGGCCGAAATGCACGCTCACTTCCGGCAGGTCGGCCAGCATCATTGTGGTGATGGGTTCCAGCGCGGTGTTGGAAGACGGCGTGAGCATGCCGATCAGGGTGCGTTTTGCGGGCATCGAAACGTCATTTTCATGGTTGAAACGGATGATGAAAACGGCAGCAAAGTTCTTGTTGCCTATCAGAGCGCCAGCGCACCGGCCAAGTCGAAATCGCTTTGCAGTCGACGCTGCATGTCAAGCCCGCCCTCGACCTCGTTCAAATGCGCCAGCATGAGCTGCGCCGCGCGCGCGCTGTCGCCGCGCACAATCGCCGCGGCGATCTCCACATGGTCGTTGCCGCGGCAGGCCGGTACGTTGGGGCTTTCGTACAGGTAGATGATCAGGCTGGTAAGCGTTTCGGTCTCGCGCAGGATGCGCAGCATCAGGGTGTTGCCGGCCAGTTCGGCCAGCAACAGGTGGAAATCGCCGGTCAGACGGATGAGCGCGCGATGGTCGTTGCGCGCGGCAGCCTCGGCCTCCTTTTTCAGATGCGCCTTGAGGCGGCTTTGCAGTCCGCGCGCGCGGCGCGCGGCGAGCGTCTGCACCACGGCAGGCTCGAGCAGGCGGCGCACCTCGAACACCTCGCGCGCCTGCGCTGCGGTCGGTTCGCTGACAAAGGCGCCGCGATTCGGATGCAAGGTGACGATGCCCTCGTGCGCCAGACGTGCCAGCACCGGGCGCACGCGCGCGCGATTGACGCCGAACACCTCGGCCAAGCGGTCCTCCACCAATTGCGTGCCCGGCGGCAGGCGATGCTCGACCACTGCGGCGAGGATGCGCTCGACCATTTCTTCCTGCGTGGGCGGGCGCGCCATGGCGGGCTTGGCGGGCTTGGCTGGCTTGCCAGGCTTGGCGGGCCGGACAGATCCGACGGGCTGGGCGGTCTTGTTGGTTTTTTCGGGCATGGCGGCGGCAGATTGTAATTGGGCGATGAGGGAAACGGACCTGCGCATGGCTTTTCTCCGCGCACCAGAATGGACTGCATGTGCACCTAAATAGTGTACAAATAATATTGCTTATTGTTGACAATATTTCTTGTTTTAGTCAACAATATGC
>JAYVST010000931.1:0-6691 GCA_043775255.1 Burkholderiales bacterium | reverse complement strand
GCGGAATACTACATCGCACACCGCGTGCCCCAGACGCAGGCCGCGTTGTTCGAATTTGGTGAGCGGGCGATAGTCGGGGCGCGCCGCGAAGCCGGCGGCGCTGTTCTCAAGTAGCGGTTCGGCGCGCATGACGTCGAGCATCTGTTGCCCGTATTCCTCCCAGTCGGTCGCGCAGTGCAGGTAGGCGCCGGGCGCGAGGCGGCCGGCTAGCAGGGCGACGAAGGGTGGCTGCACCAGGCGCCGTTTGTGGTGGCGTGCCTTGGGCCAGGGGTCGGGAAAGAAGATGTGGATACCGGCCAAGCTGTCGGGAGCAATCATGTCGCGTACCACCTCGACGGCATCGTGGCGGATCACCCGCACGTTGGTGAGCGCGTCCTCCGCGATGAGCTTCAGGAGGGCGCCGACACCCGGCGCATGCACTTCCAGACCAAGGAAGTCGGTCGCGGGCAGCGCACCGGCGATGCGAGCGGTGGTCTCGCCCATTCCGAAGCCGATTTCCAGCACTACCGGCGCGCGGCGGCCGAACGCCTTGACGAAATCGAGCACACCCGGTGCGTACTGCAAACCATAGCGCGGATACAGGGTTTCATAGGCGCGCGTCTGTGCCGGCGACATGCGCCCCTGGCGCAGGACGAAGCTGCGAATGGACTGGGTTGTCAGGCGCGGCGCGGCGCTGTCGTCCGCGTCGGCAGGTTCAATGGTCTGCATGTCTTGCGTGCACCGGCGTCGAACGCACGGCACGGTGGGTGGGCAGTGCGATCAGGCGCCCTTGGCGGCGATCATGCCCGCTGCGGGCGAGGACGGGGTGGCCGAATACAGCTTGCGCGGCATCCGGCCCGCCAGATAGGCCTCGCGCCCCGCCTGCACGGCCTTGTTCATGGCCGAGGCCATCAGCACCGGGTTCCGCGCAGCGGCGATGGCGGTGTTCATGAGCACGCCGTGGCAGCCCAGTTCCATCGCAATGGCCGCGTCGGAAGCGGTACCGACGCCGGCATCGACGATCACCGGCACCTGCGCCTTCTCGATGATGAGCGACAGGTTCCACGGATTGAGGATGCCCATGCCGGAGCCGATCAGGGAGGCCAGCGGCATTACCGCAACGCAGCCGATGTCCTCTAGCTGCTTCGCGAGGATCGGGTCGTCGCTGCAATAAACCATCACCTGGAAGCCGTCTGCGACCAGGGTTTTGGCCGCCGCCACGGTTTCGGGCATGTTGGGATACAAGGTGTGCGCATCGCCCAGCACTTCGAGCTTCACCAGCGAATGCCCGTCGAGCAACTCGCGCGCCAGACGTAGGGTGCGTACCGCGTCACCTGCCGTATAGCAACCTGCGGTGTTGGGTAGCAGGGTGTATCTGGATGGCGGAATATGGTCCAGCAATGAAGGCGCACCGGCGTCCTGGCCGATATTGGTGCGGCGGATCGCCACGGTGACGATTTGCGCGCCCGAAGCCTCGATCGCGTCGCGCGTCTGGTCGAAATCACGGTACTTACCCGTGCCCACCAGCAGGCGCGAGGCGTACACCTTGCCGGCGATTTCGAACGGTTTGTCGTGCAACGTCATGTCCATGCCTGTCATCCTTGTCATCCACCGCCGACCGCTGCCACGATCTCGAGCACATCGCCGGCAGCCAGAACGGTGTCCGCATGCCGGCCCCTGGGCACGATTTCGCCGTTTTTCTCCACCGCCACACGTTTGCCCGCCAGCGCCATCAACGCCAGAAGCGCCGCGACCGTGGCGCCGGATTCGAGGGCGCGCGATTCGCCGTTGACGATGATGTCCATCACTGCAGATGCTTGAGCGAAAATACCGATTGCATGCGGGGTACCAGGGGGGTACCAGGGGGGTACCAGGACGCCAGTTTATCGGAAGCGCGCCGGAATCGATGCGGCCAAGTACAACGAATTGCAAGCGCAGCGAAGGCGGCGCCATGGGCTGGACTATGATTCGTGCGCCCAAGCCAACGCATCGCCCTGCCCATGAGCATTCGAATCAAGCGACACCTGCAAACCTGCTATCCGGAACTTGCCGACCTGCTGGGCCGCGTGGCCACAGTGCCCAAGCTCAAGCGGCGCGACATGCCGCTGCCCGAAGCCCTGGTGCGGGTGGTTGCCGGGCAAATGCTCTCGGCGCAGGCGGCGGCGACAATCTATGAACGGGTGCGGCTGAAGGCGGCAGAACGGCGTCTGGCCGGTTCGTGGCTGCTCGACCACGACAGCCTGCGCGCATGCGGTCTTTCCGGCGGCAAGGCGCGCACCATTTGCGAGATCGCCGTGCGCGTGGGCCGCGACCCTGCAGCCCTCGATCACTGGTATGCATTGCCGCCGGACGAACTGACAGCAGCGATCAAGGCCGCGCGCGGCCTGGGTGACTGGACTGCCTCGATCATCGGGTTGTTCTACGTCGGCCACGAAGACATTTTTCCGCATGCGGACGGCAGCCTCCAGCGCGCGATGGTGCTGATCGAAGAGAGACTGCGCGCCGGCGGCAGGCGCGGCAAGCGACGCTTCGACCCCGATCGCGCCGCGCCCTATCGTTCCTACCTGGCCATGTACCTATGGCGCGCGCTCGATTCCGGAATGCTGGCGCCGGATTGAGTGCCGGCTCGGATCGGCCCGCCGGCCCGGCCTGGGCGCTCGCCTGCCCTGCTACCCGGTGCGTGCCGCAGCGGGCATCAAGGCGAGCGTAATCGTCGTAAAATCGAAAGCGCTGCGGGTGTAGCTCAATGGCAGAGCAGAAGCTTCCCAAGCTTACGACGAGGGTTCGATTCCCTTCACCCGCTCCAGGATTCAAGTCGGGCGCCTCACCGGCTTTTCCGCCCGCATTTCTGACCTACTCGCCGCGGGGGCTTCTCCCGCTTTTCCGCCCGCATTTCTGACCTACTCGCCCGGCGCCTGGGCAAATCCCGACGCTCTCGACGCTCCGGTTGCCGGCGATGTCGGTGGTGGGGATGCCGTCCTCGAGGGTTTTCAGCCCGGTGTTGCGTACCCGTTCGGCGACATCGCCGTGGTCAATGTGCACCAGCATCAGCCCTGCGGCTGCAGCCTTTGTCGGCTTTGTGGTTGAACCTCTCCCAAGCGCGGATAAAATGCGGCGGTCGCATTCAAACGAAAGCACCGCAACATGACTACCCCCTCCGCCGAATTCCCGGAAATCCGCGAAGCCGTCGCCGCGCTGTGTGCGCAATACGATTCCGCCTACTGGCAAAAAATCGACGACGCGCGCACCTATCCGGAAGCCTTTGTCGATGCACTGACCAAGGCCGGCTGGATGGCGGCGTTGATTCCGGAGCAATACGGCGGTTCGGGCCTGGGCCTGTGCGAAGCGTCGGTGGTAATGGAGGAAATCAATCGCACCGGCGGCAATTCCGGCGCCTGCCACGGCCAGATGTACAACATGAACACGCTGCTGCGCCATGGGTCCGAGGCGCAGAAGCGGCAGTACCTGCCGAAGATCGCATCAGGCGAGTTGCGCCTGCAATCGATGGGCGTGACCGAGCCCAGCACCGGCACCGACACGACCAAGATCAAGACCACGGCGGAGCGGCGTGGCGACAAGTATGTCGTCAACGGCCAGAAGGTCTGGATCTCGCGCATCCAGCATTCCGAACTGATGATCCTGCTGGCGCGCACCACGCCGCTGGCCGACGTGAAGAAGAAAGCCGACGGCCTGTCGATCTTCGTGGTCGATCTGAAACAGGCGATCGGCAATGGACTGGACGTGCACCCGATCCGCAACATGGTCAACCACGAGACCAACCAGCTGTTCTTCGACAACCTCGAAATCCCGGCGGAAAACCTGATCGGCGAAGAGGGCAAGGGGTTCCGTTACATTCTCGACGGACTCAACGCCGAACGCGCGCTGATCGCGGCCGAATGCATCGGCGATGCCTGCTGGTTCATCGAGAAGGCATCGAAGTATGCCAATGAGCGCATCGTTTTCGACCGCCCGATCGGCAAGAACCAGGGCGTACAGTTCCCGATCGCCGAGTCCTACATCGAGACCGAGGCGGCCAACCTGATGCGCTGGAAGGCCTGCCAGCTGTTCGATGCCCACAAGCCGTGCGGCGCGGAAGCCAACATGGCGAAATATCTCGCCGCCAAGGCTTCATGGGAGGCGGCCAACGCCTGCTTGCAGACCCATGGCGGCTTCGGCTTCGCCTGCGAATACGATGTCGAGCGCAAGTTCCGCGAGACCCGCCTGTACCAGGTGGCGCCGATCTCGACCAACCTGATCCTCTCGTACGTGGCCGAGCATGTGCTGGGCATGCCCCGGTCTTTTTGATTCCGGAAAAAACGGAAATTCATGCCGGGCCGGCGTTTGGCTGAGTAGCCACAGCGCGCGAGGTCGGCAAAACAACAGGGAGAATTGAAGATGGATCTCGGACTCAAGGGCAAGAAGGTTCTCATCACCGGTGCTTCGAAAGGCATCGGCCTTGCGTGCGCCAAGGCATTTGCTGCCGAAGGCTGCAGCCTGTATCTGGCCTCGCGCGATGCCGGCAAACTCGAGGAGGCCAAAGCGCTGGTCCTGGCGAACGCCAAGGTAGACATCGCTTTGCATCCGATCGATCTTTCCAGACCCGGCTCGGCCAAGGCATTGGCCGCGGCGGCAGGCGCCATCGATGTGCTGGTCAACAACGCCGGTGCGATTCCCGGCGGTTCGGTCGAGGCCGTCGACGAGGCGCGCTGGCGCGAAGCCTGGGACCTGAAGGTGTTCGGCTACATCAACATGACGCGCGAAGTGCTGCCGTCGATGATGAAAAGGAAAAACGGGGTCATCGTCAACGTGATCGGACTGGCCGGCGCCAAGCCGTCGTTCGACTATATCTGCGGCGCCACCGGAAATGCCGCGCTGATCGCCTTCACCAAGGGCGTCGGCGCCGGCGCGACCAATCACGGCGTGCGCGTCTTGGGCGTCAACCCGACGGCCACCCGCACCGATCGCATCATCACTCTGAGCAAGGCACGCGCCAAAACCACGCTGGGCGACGAATCGCGCTGGGAAGAGCTTCTCACCAACATGCCGTTCGGCCGCATTGCCGAAGCCGAGGAAGTCGCCGATGTGGTGTTGTATTGCGCGTCCGACCGTGCCTCGTACCTGTCGGGCACGGTGATCGACATCGACGGCGGGCAACTGTATCGTTAGCAGGTGTTGCAGCGACACAATTTCTTGCGCATTGCAAAACCGCGCGATGAAGACGCGTCGCTACAATGACTTTCACTCCCGCTCGAGGTAGGCAAATGGCCGACGATCCTGATTTCGACACCCTGCGCATTCTTGCCGAACGGGATCCCAAGGCGTATTTCGCCGAGCGTGCCCGCATCATCGAGGCGTTTTTCGAAACCGTGCCGATCGAGCGCCAGGCGCAGTTGCGCAAGTTCCAGGCGGATATCGACGCAGTGCGCGCCTCGGCAGGCACGCCTGCAAAAGCGGTCGACCATTTGATGGGAATGCTCTCCGAGCATCTCGAAGCCTTGCTGGGGCATACCTCCCAACTGGCGCATGAGGCGCGCGACATGCGCGTGGCAATTCCGCCTTCATTGCGCGCCTGAGCCGTTGCGCAAGCCGGGTTGGCGCCCCGGGGATTGTTACTTCTTCAGCGCCTGAACTGATTGAAACACAACGCCAGGGGCGTAAGTGTGCGCCAGCTTTTATGCGCTTTGCAATTTCCTGGAGCAATTGCAAAGCCGAGTTGCGAATTGGCATGGTGCGGTGCACAATACGGTTTTGGGACGGGTAAATCGACCCGTTTCGGAATTCACGGCGCTCCTCTCGGGCCAGAAGCCCGCAGACGCGCAGAGGACAACTGCCATGCCTACCCCCGCAATCCGGCAACTCGTCGATTCCGACCGCTGGCACTTGCGCCCCCATTTCAAGATGCTGGGCGCTGACGACCGGCGTTTGCGCTTCGGCGCCACCCTGAACGACTCTGCCGTCGACCGTTATGTCGATCTGATCGATTTCGATGCCGACGCGGTACTGGGCGTCTCCGACGATTCAGACAACCTGCTCGCCTTGGCCCATGTTGCGCCAGTGGGCGAAGGGGCGGAACTGGGTCTCTCGGTGCTGCAGGCCGCCCGCGGCCGAGGATTGGGCGGCGCGCTGTTCGATCAAGCCGTGAGCTGGGCCCGCAATCGCTACTTGCAGCGCATCTACATGCATTGCCTGCGCGAAAACCAGGCCATTTTGCACATGGCGCGCCGCCACGGCATGACCATCTCGATGGACGGGGTCGACAGCACCGCCGTGATGCTCCTGTCGGCGCCCGATCTGGAAACCTGGGTGAGCGAGCAGACCACGCACTGGCGCGCGGCCACCGAGGAGCTGATGCTGCTCGAAACGCGCTGGCTGGCGTGGCCGACCAGCCCGCGCCCGACGCTCCGCTGAAGGCTTGCACAGCGGCGGACGGTCCGCTGAAGGCTTGCGCAGCAGCGCAATCCGGCCGGTCGCAACCGGGTTCTACCGCGTGGCAGTGCGCCGTCAAACAATTGCGTTGGCGCTACGCATGCTGTTGATCATCGATGAATTGAGAAGATAGTCGCGCGCCCTGATCGGGTCGGCGGCGATGGCGCGCATTTCATCGGCCTTGCGCGCCTTCTCTGCCGCATCCTTCTCTTCCAGATTCTTCTTGTTGCGGATCGAGAATTCCTGCACGTACTGCAAGTTGACCGTGCGGCGCTGACGCACGTAC
>JAYVST010000930.1:0-4219 GCA_043775255.1 Burkholderiales bacterium | reverse complement strand
TCGCCGCCCATGGCATCAATGGCGATGACTATCGACATCCGCTCGCCACCGCAGGCTCTAAGATCCGCACAATGGCTTCAAGGCGCGTCCGACGCAACGCGCCTGGGAGCATCTTCTCGGGAACATGCCGCAACGCCGCCGCCGGTGACCAAACCTTCCCCGTGCAGGACGGGCGCCTGGCAGCTTATCGATCGGGAAGTGCTCCCGATACGGACGCCCCAGCGGCAATCATTCACCCTTGGTCTTGACCACTTTCTTGCCGCGGTAGTAGCCGTTCAGACTTACATGGTGGCGCAAGTGCACTTCACCGGTTGTAGGCTCGACCGCCAGTGGCGGGTTGGTCAGAAAGTCATGGGCGCGATGCATGCCCCGCTTGGATGGGGACTTCTTGTTTTGCTGTACGGCCATCTCATTGCTCCTGGTTTCAATATCCAATAAAAAACTTGCTTCCTGAACCAACCTTGTTCATTCGTGCTTGCGTTCCCGAAGCACAGCCAAACCTGCGAACGGCATGGCTTTTGCACTCACTGCGGACGTGCCGACAGGCTCACACGTTGCATGACGCGCCGAAAACGGCAAAGCAAGCAACAACTCATCCTCTACAACCTGCAGGAGGTCAAACCGGTCCGAGTGCAGCATTCGGTCCCAGAGTTCATCGTCGTCCGCATCCAGGGCGGCGGCCGAATCCACCATTTCAAACAATGCACGCCGGCCGACGTCGATTTCGACCGGCATCATGCAGCGTTGGCAGACCTGCAGAATCGCACCGCTCAGATCCATGCGCAGACCGGAAAGCCCGCGTGGCGAGGTCACTACCCGCAGTGTTACATCGATCGGCGCGAACGGTTCCATCGCTTCCAGCGCCAAACGCGACAATCGCGACGGCCCCAGCGCCGCGGTCAATTTCCCGCCGCGCTCGCAAAAAAGCCTTGAATCAATCTCCCATTGGTCCGGCGGACTCGCCGCCGCAGCACTCTGATCCACGCGGTGCCCCCGTCAAAAACCCGCCCAGGAAGGCGCAAAGCCTGAAATTATAGTCCAAATAGCCTTTATGGTCAAAAGCTTACGTCCGATTCGCAGAACATGAGCGGTTCGCTGTAAAGTGTCGAATCGCCCGTTGGCCAAACCGGCCTTGCAATGCCTCCTCCCGTCATACTTGCCTCGACCTCCCGTTACCGCGCCGAACTGCTCGCACGATTGCGCATTCCGTTTGAGGTGCGCGCTCCAGGCGTAGACGAAACGCCGGGTCCGGGAGAAGCTCCCGAATCGCTTGCTGCCCGACTTGCCTTGGCGAAAGCCGACGCTATCGCCAAAACCATCCGGATCGGACTGGTCATCGGCAGCGATCAGGTCGCGCATTGCGACGGTCGCATCCTGGGCAAACCGGGCACCCACGACGTGGCCGTAGAGCAATTGCGCCACATGCGCGGACGTGTGACCCGCTTCGATACCGCACTGGCGCTCGTAAACGCGGCTTCCGGCCGCCGGCAGTCCGCGGTCGTGCGGGTCGAGGTGGCGCTGCGGAACGTAAGCGACGCGGAAATCGAAACCTACTTACGCCTGGAACGCCCCTACGACTGCGCCGGGTCTGCCAAATCGGAAGGTCTCGGCATTGCGCTGATGGAACGCATTTCAGGCGATGATCCCACCGCGCTTGTCGGGCTGCCCCTGATTGCCCTCGCCCGCATGTTGCGTGACGAGGGAGTCGGGCTACCCGTGAAACCATGAGCGCCGGTACGCTTTTTCTCGTCCCGGTTTCGGTCGCCGACCCGAAGACCGGCGATGCCGGCATCCTGATCCACGCAACCCTTCCGCCCGCGACGCGCGATGCGATCATGGCATTGCGCGTGTTCGCGGTAGAGAATGCGAAGTCCGCGCGGGCATTCCTGAAAGCTGCCGGGGTCACGACCCCCATCCAGACCATCTCCATCACGGAAATCGGCCATGCGCCGACGCCGACGCTCTTGGCGCCGCTGCTGCAGGTCCTCAAGGCAGGGACCGATGTCGGCGTGCTGTCCGAGTCGGGCTGCCCCGGCGTCGCCGATCCTGGCGCGCAACTGGTACGGCTGGCCCACGAATCCGGCATCCGTGTGGTTCCCTTAGTCGGGCCTTCCTCCCTGCTGCTCGCGTTGATGGCAGCCGGACTGGATGGGCAACGATTTTCGTTTTGCGGCTATCTGCCGGTAACACCGGTGGAACGCGCCCACACCATCCGCGCTCTTGAAACACGGTCGCGCCAGCGCGCCGAAACCCAGATCGCGATCGAAACGCCGTATCGCAATGCGGCACTGTTCGGCGCGCTCGTTTCCGGCCTGCAAGCCGACAGTCGGCTGGCGCTTGCCGCAGACCTCACGTTGCCTACCGAAACGATTTTGATGAAGACCGTGGGACAGTGGCGGCGCATCGCAGCGCCGCCGCTCGAACGGCGCCAGGTTGTGTTTCTTTTTCTCGCCGGCCAGCCCGGCGCGGGGACGGCTCAGGCCCGCTGATACGCCGCAAGTGCGGCATCGATGCCGGCGCCGCGTGACATCCCAAACCCTTCGGCCGCCAACACCGTCTCAATGGCTGCGAGGGTGAGCAGGACCGCATCCTTGCGGGCGTTGTAGCCCATTGCGCCGATGCGCCAGATCTTGCCATGCAGGCGGCCAAAGGAAGTACCGATCTCGATGTTGAAATCATTGAGGAGTGCGTTGCGTGCGCGGTCGCCATTGACACCTTGCGGAATCCAGACCCCGGTCACGTTGGGCATCTTGTGGGCCACGTCGCCGAAAATGTTCAGGCCCATCGCCTGGAGGCCTGCAACCATCGCGCGAGAACCGTCGGCATGGCGCTTGAATATCGCAGCGTGGCCTTCCTTGACGAAAATACGGCCGCATTCGCGCGCCCCGTAAAGCATCGTCGTCGCTTCGGTGTGATGATTCAGGGCCGAGTCGCTCCAGTAGTCCATCAGCATGGCCAGGTCGAAGTAATTGCTGGCGATCATGCGTCCTGCGCCGGGCACATAATCGAGTGGGCGCACGCCTTCCTCGATATGACGTCTGCGGTAGATTTCGCGCGCGAACGCGTCGCTCAGGGTGACCGGTGAAGCGCCGGACGGTCCGGCCAGGCATTTCTGCAAGCCCGCAGTGACGCAATCGATTTCCCAGGCGTCGACCGGCAACGGCGTGCCGCCAATAGAGGCAGTGGCGTCCACTTGCAGCAAAGCGCCATAGCGATGGCAAATTCGACCGATCTCGGCCAGTGGCTGACACATGGTGGTCGACGTATCGCCCTGGCACACCGTCACCAGTTTCGGCGAAAACGCCTTGACCGCCACCTCGATCGCTTCGGGCGAGAACACCGTGCCCCATTCGCATTCGATCACACGGGTCTCGGCGCCCACACGGCGCGCGATCTCGGTTTTCAGTTGGCCAAAACGGCCGAACGAGCAAACCAGGACGCGGTCGCCAGGCTCAATGAATGAAACCATCGCTGTTTCGATCGCCCCGCGCGCGGTGCCATCGACAATAAAGGTCCAGTCGTTTGAGGTTTCGAACACCCGGCGGTACAACGCCATCGTTTCGCGCATCATCTGGCGGAACTGCGGGTCGAATTGGCCGAGGAGTTGTGCGGACATCGCCCTGAGCACCCTGGGATCGGCGTTGATCGGTCCGGGCCCCATCAACAGGCGCGGCAGCGGGTTGATGTCTTCGAGCAAATTTTCCGGGTTGGCCAAAGGGGTCAGGGGCGGGAGTTGAAAGGACATGGTCGGCTTGCGTCTTTGTATACATAAAAGGCACTCAAAAGTATACAAGAGCCATGCGCGAAGTCTGCCGACCTGTCGCCCGCGCTGCCCCGCGCACGAAACGCCCGCAATCGCACGCGGGCCGAACGCGCTAGTGGGCGGTGCCCGACATAGAATCAAGCCATGCGGACTGCACTTGTCGCCTTTGCCGCCGGTTGCGGCCTGCTGCAGGTGCAGCGCTCCTTGCCAGGCGCCCTGCCGCTCGCCATTTGCGTGGCCGCTGCGCTTATGGCTGGCGCGACGGCCTGGCGCGTGCGCGCCGAACCGCCGCGCCGCTTCGCGTGGTCGATAGCCGGCTTTCTGGCGGGATTCGCATATGCCGCTGCGTTCGCCCATGTGCGCCTGTCCGATGCCTTGCCGACGGAGTCCGAAGGCCGCGACATCGAGATTGTCGGTGTCATTGCCTCGCTGCCACAGCATTTCGAACGGGGTGTC
>JAYVST010000929.1:0-2658 GCA_043775255.1 Burkholderiales bacterium | reverse complement strand
GTGGTCGAGCGCAATCGCCCGGACGACACCTTCGGATTCGGCATCGTGCTGTCGGACGAAACGCTCGGCAACCTCTGCGCCGCCGACGAGCCTTCGTATCGCGAAATCGCCGCCAACTTCGCCTATTGGGACGACATCCACGTCCACTACAAGGGGCGGGTGATGAAGTCGGGCGGCCACGGGTTTTCCGGGTTGCAGCGCTTGAAGCTGCTCAACATCCTGCAGGCGCGCGCGGCCGAACTCAATGTAGACATCGTCTACAGCACCGATGCGGGCGCGATCGACCAGATCGCGCGCGCCGCGGATCTGGTGATCGGCTCGGACGGCATCAACAGCGGCGTGCGCGCCGCGTGGGCGGCGCATTTCAAGCCCTCAAGCGATTTGCGCACCAACAAGTTCTGCTGGCTGGGCGCCGAAATGTCCTTGCCCGGCTTCACCTATGCGTTCGCGGAGAACCTGCACGGCATCTGGAACCTGCATGCCTACATGTTCACCCGTCCGGGCGATCCGCCGCAGTGCACCTTCGTGCTCGAAACCACCGACGATGCATTTCGCAAAGCCGGCCTGGTGGTGGAAGACGAAGAACGTACCGCGCGCTATTGCGAGCAGGTATTCGCCGATGTTTTGCAGGGGCACCGACTCCTCACCAACCGCTCGTTCTGGCGCAACTTTCCCACCATCAAGTGCGAAAAATGGAGCCACGAGAACGTGGTGTTGCTGGGCGACGCTGCGCACACCGCGCACTGGTCGATCGGCTCCGGCACCAAGCTCGCACTGGAAGACGCGATCGCGCTGCACGCCTCGATCCTGCGCCATCCGGCCGACCTGCGCGCGGCGCTGCTCGACTACGAAGTCACGCGCCACGAAGAGGCCGACCGCATCCAGCATTCCGCCAACGTCTCGCTGGTCTGGTTCGAGAACCTGCGCCGCTTCTGGAACATGGACCCGGTGCAGTTCAATTTCAGCCTGATGAGCCGCTCCAAGGCCATCACCTTCGAGAACATGCGCCTGCGCGACGCGGCCTGCGTGGCCGAGCTGGAAGCCTGGTGGAACGGCCACGTGGCCAGGAGCGAAGGCGCGACTCTGCCGGCAGGCTTCAAGGCGCCGCCGTTGTTCGCGCCCTTTCATCTGCGCGGCATGACCTTGGTCAATCGGGTGGTGGTCTCACCAATGGCGCAGTACATGGCGGTGGAGGGCGTGCCGACCGATTGGCACCTGGTGCACTACGGCAGTCGCGCCGTCGGCGGCGCCGGCCTGGTGGTGGTCGAAATGACCTGCCCGTCGGCCGACGGCCGCATCACCCCGGGCTGCGCTGGGCTCTACACCGATCGACAGCAAACTGGATGGAAGCGCATCGTCGATTTCGTCCATGCGAACAGCGTGGCGAAGATCTGCCTGCAGCTGGGACACGCGGGCCGCAAGGGCTCGACCCAGGTCGGCTGGGAGAAGATGGACCATCCGCTGCCGGCCGGCAACTGGCCGTTGCTGGCCCCTTCGGCCTTGCCCTATGACGCACCCAACCAGACGCCGCGCGAGATGACGCGCGCCGACATGGAACGCATCACCGGCGAATTCGTCGCCAGCGCAAAACGCGCCGTCGACTGCGGCTTCGACATGCTTGAACTTCACATGGCGCACGGCTACCTGCTGGCGAGCTTCATCTCGCCGGTAACCAACCGGCGCACCGATGAATACGGCGGCGCGCTGGAGAACCGTCTGCGCTGGCCGCTGCAGGTTTGGGATGCGGTGCGCGCGGCGTGGCCGCAAGACCATCCGATGAGCGTGCGCATCTCCGCCACCGACTGGATTGGCGGCGGCATCACCGGCGCCGACGCGGTGGAAATCGCCCGCGCCTTCAAGGCGCGCGGCTGCGACCTGATCGACGTTTCGACCGGCCAGACCGACCCGGCCTCAAAGCCTGTGTATGGCCGCATGTTCCAGGCGCAATTTTCCGAGCAGGTGCGCTACGAGGCCGGCATCGCCACCATGGCGGTGGGCGCCATCACCACCGCCGACCAGGTCAACACTTTGTTGGCGTCAGGTCGTGCCGACTTGGTGGCCCTGGCGCGGCCGCATCTGGCCGACCCCTACTTCACGCTGCACGCGGCGGCGCAGGCCGACTATCGCGATGTCGGCTGGCCCCGGCAGTATCTGTCGGGCGCGCAGCAGGCACACACGCTGGCGAAACGGGCGAGGGAAGAGGCCGCCCGCAAAGAGGCGTTGGCGAGGTAAGCGGCCGGCCGGGCTACTGCTGTCAATTCGCAATCCGTACCAGGTCGTTCCGCGCTATCGCGCCGCTTGGGCCGCTTGAGCCGCTTGAGCCGCTTGGGCCACTTGAGCCACATGCGCCGCTTGCAACGCACGCTCCTCGCGCAGAACGATCTTGCGCAGAATCGCCTTGAGGGTTTGAACTTCGGCGGCGCCGAAGCTGGCAAGCACATCGCGCTCGTGCGCCTTGGCCGACTGCATCAGCCTTGAGACCGTCTTGCGGCCCCTGGGCGTCGCAATCACCAGGGTTCTGCGCGCATCGTCGGCGTCGCTGCGGCATTCCACCCATCCGGCCTCGGTCATGCGCTGCACCAGCTTGGTCAGCGTCGGCTGTTTGGCCAGAACTTCGCGCGCGAGGTCGCCGATGGTGAGGCCGGCGCCGTCGCTCAG
>JAYVST010000928.1:0-2242 GCA_043775255.1 Burkholderiales bacterium | reverse complement strand
CTGGCGATGTATCTGCAGGGCAAGGAGCGCGTGTTCGATCTGGTCTGGACCGACGGTCTCACCTACGGCGACGTCTACCATCAGAACGAGGTCGAACAGTCGGCCTACAACTTCGAGCACAGCGACGTGGATTTCCTGCTCGGCGCGTTCGGCGCGCATGAGCGCCAGGCCAGGCTTTTGATCGAACGCAAACTGGCCTTGCCGGCCTACGAGCAGGTGTTGAAGGCGGCTCACACGTTCAACCTGCTGGACGCGCGCGGCGCCATCTCGGTGACCGAACGCGCAGCCTACATCGGGCGCATCCGCAATCTCGCGCGCAGTGTCGCGCAGAGTTATCTGGACAGCCGCGCACGACTCGGCTTCCCGATGGCGCCCACGGCATGGGCGGCTGAAGTCGCCGCGCAGCTTGCCAAAGAGGCCGCTTGATGGTCGCGCGCAGCCTGCTGGTCGAACTGTTCGTCGAAGAACTCCCGCCCAGAGCGCTGAAGCGGCTGGGTGAGAGTTTCGCCGGTGCGATCGCGGAGTCATTGCGCGCCCAGGGCCTGGCAGACGCCTACGCGGTGGTGACAGCCTATGCGTCGCCGCGTCGCCTGGCCGCACATGTTGCCGGCGTGCGGCCCAAGGCAGCGCCGCGCGAGGTCTCACAAAAACTGATGCCGGTCGCGGTCGGCCTCGACCCATCCGGCGCTGCGACACCCGCCCTTGCCAAGAAGCTGGCGGCGTTGGGCTTTGGAGCCGATGTCGTGGCGTCGCTGGAAAAGCGGATGGACGGCCGGGCCGAAGCATTGTTCCTCGACATAACCGTGCCCGGCGCCACGCTTGCCGAGGGCCTGCAAAAGGCGCTTGACGAAGCGCTGGGCAAGCTGCCGATACCGAAAGTCATGGGTTACCAGTTGGCCGACGGCTGGACCACGGTGCATTTCGTGCGCCCCGCCCACAAGCTTACCGCCCTGCATGGCGACGCCGTCGTACCGATCACCGCGCTAGGCCTCGCTGCCGGCCGCGAAACACACGGCCACCGATTCGAAGCCTTGGTCGATCCCATCGTCCTCCGGGACGCCGACAGCTATGCCGCGCAACTCGAAGCCGAGGGTGCGGTCATCGCAAGTTTCGCTGCACGGCGCGCCGAGATCTGCCGCCAGATCGCGGCCGCGGCCGCTCACGCCGACGCCAGTCTCAGGCCGGTGGACGACGACGCTTTGCTTGACGAGGTGACAGCCTTGGTCGAGCGCCCCAACGTGCTGGTGGGCCAGTTCGAGGCTTCCTTCCTCGACGTGCCGCAGGAATGCCTGATCCTTACGATGAAGGCGAACCAGAAATACTTTCCCTTGCTCGATCACGCCGGCAGGCTGAGCAACAAGTTCTTGATCGTCAGCAACATCCGTCCCGCCGACACCGCTGCCGTGGTGGTCGGCAACGAGCGTGTGGTGCGTCCGCGGCTGGCAGACGCGAAGTTCTTTTTCGATCAGGACCGCAGGAAAACGCTGGCGTCGCGGGTCGCCGGGCTGGGCCGGGTGGTCTATCACAACAAGCTCGGCACCCAGGGCGAACGTAGCGAGCGCGTGCGCGCGATCGCACGCGCCGTGGGCGCCCGCCTGGGCGGCGCAGAACTGGCCGCCGCCGCCGACAGCGCCGCGAACCTGGCCAAGGCTGACTTGCTGACCGACATGGTGGGCGAATTTCCGGAACTTCAGGGCATCATGGGCGGCTACTACGCACGCCACGACGGCCTGGCGCCGGAGATCGCCGAAGCCATCGAGGACCACTACAAGCCACGCTATGCCGGCGACAGCCTGCCGCGCAATCCGGCCGGCCTGGTAGTTGCGCTGGCCGACAAGGTCGAGACCCTCACCGGGCTGTTCGGCATTGGCGAGAAGCCCAGCGGCGACCGCGACCCCTTCGCGCTGCGGCGCCATGCGCTGGGCGTGATCCGCATGTTGATCGAGCGCCGCCTCGACATCGGCCTGATCGAATTGATCGACATCGCAAGCGCGGCTGCCGTCAACAGCGCGGCAGGCCGCGACCCGCTGCAAACGCGGCAACTGGTGATCGGATTCATCCACGACCGCCTGGCCAACCAACTGCGTGAGCAGGGCTATTCGGCGCAGCAGGTGGACGCCGTGCTGGCCCTGAACCCCGACTTGCTCAGGGAAGTGCCGCGCCTGCTCGATGCGGTGCGCGCCTTTTCCGGCATGGACGAAGCGGCGCCCCTGGCGTCGGCCAACAAGCGGGTCGGCAACAT
>JAYVST010000927.1:0-4184 GCA_043775255.1 Burkholderiales bacterium | reverse complement strand
AGTGCGGCGATGGCGATTTTCAGTCGATGCATGCTGGAACTCCCTTGGTGATCGGGCTGCGCGCCCGGGGTAACGTGAACGCAATGCGGGTTGAAATAGCTTAACCGATCCGGCGCGGCATCCCAAGGGGGCGCGAGCAATCGCCGCGCATCAGGCGCTCATGCGACAGGATAGGGCTCGCCGTTCTTGTGCGTGAACACATGGTGGCTGTCACGCTCGTGCAACGCCAGGTCGACATCGGGATACACGACCTGGTCCACTGCCGAGCGCGTGCCGATTTCGATGTACCAGACCACGCCGGAGGAATCGTTGCGCAGGTGATGCGCGTCGCCGTTGCCCGCCTTGAAGCCCGCGCACATTCCCGCGGCGAGGACGGTGGCGCCCGCATTGGTGATCAGTGTGGGCGAGCCCTCGAGAATGTAGACGAATTCATCCTCATCCGAATGGGCATGCCGCATGGACGACAACGCGCCCGGATCGAGCCTGCACAGGTTGACGCCGAAATTCGTCAACCCGAACAGGTCGCCAAGCCTGCGCTTTTCGCGGTTGCCGAGAAGCGAGGCAAAGGGCTCGGGATAGCCCGTTTTCTGCCGCGGCGGCGGCACGTCAAGCGCGCGAATGGCGATCGGAATGGATTGTTCGGTCATGGGCGGATCCTTTCGAAGTTGTGACGGGCGATCCTGCCGGACAGCGCAGGATTTGGCATTTTTATGAGCGGTTGTTGATGGCGCAGTGCTACGCGCAGCGGCGCGGCTAGGCGACGGTCGCGACCGCCTTCCGCCGAGGCCATCGCTGCCTGGAAGTCGGCTGCGCGGAGAGCCGACACGATCGCCTACAGCCGCAGGGTCATGAAGACGCTGTTCGGATCGTCGACGTAGTCGCCGAAGGGCCCGCACCGGGCGAAGCCGAAGCTCTCGTAGAGCTTCTGCGCCGGCTTGAACGCATCCATCGATCCGGTCTCGAGGCTGAGCCGCTGATAGGACCGTGACCGCGCGACGTCGATGATGTGGCGCAGGATCGCGCGCCCCACGCCGTGGCGGCGACGCGCGCTTGGCGTGCGCATGGATTTCACTTCGCCATGCGTGCGATCCAGTTCCATCAGCGCGCCGCAGCCCACCAGCAAGGCGCCCTCCCAGGCCGTCCAGAAGGTGATGCCGGGCTGGCGCAGTTTGTCGAGATCGAGCGCATGCACGCTTTTCGGGGGCGATAGCGCACGCATGTTCTGCAGGTGCTCGTTCAGCAACGCGTGGACCACGGGGCGAGTAAGGTCGTCGACTTCGATTTTCATGGGTGGAAGTGTTGGTGATATGAAACCTGCGGATACGCGCGACTCGTCGGCGCGCCGGCATTCTGCATGGTGCGTTTACTCAGGCGCGATGCGGATGAGGCGCTTGCCGAAATTCTCACCGCGGTACAGGCCGGCGATGGCATCGGGTGCATGCTCGATGCCTTCGAGAATGTCCTCCCGGTAGTGGATCAACCCGGCACGAACCCATTCGCCGAGCGCTTTCAGGCCTTCCGGGTAGCGATCGACATGGTCAAATATCAGGAAGCCTTGCATGCGCGCGCGTTGCACCAGCAAGTTGCGTTCGACCCGCGGCCCCAGCGGCGCCGGGCTCCAGGAAGCGATGGATGCCGTGCCGCAGATGATCACACGTGCGCCGACGGCAAGGTTGCGCAAGACCGAATCGCTGATCTCGCCCGCCGTGTTGTCGAAGTAGACGT
Organism: Burkholderiales bacterium; assembly: GCA_043775255.1. Lineage (GTDB taxonomy): Bacteria > Pseudomonadota > Gammaproteobacteria > Burkholderiales > JAEUOS01 > JAEUOS01. The sequence continues at coordinate 2,459 of JAYVST010000927.1, read as the reverse complement.
CAATTCCGTCGGGGCAGGCCTTCTCGATCGTCGCATCGAGGTCCCCCGCCCGATAGTCGATCGCGACATCGTAGCCAAATTCTTCGCGGCACAACGCAGTTTTCCGCGGACCGCCGGCGATGCCGACCGTGCGACATCCTTTGATCCTGGCGATCTGCCCGACACAGGATCCGACCGCGCCTGCGGCCGTCGAGACGGCCACCGTCTCGCCGGCCTTGGGTTGACCCAAATCCAGCAGCGCAAAATATGCGGTGAGCCCGTTCAATCCGAGCACGCCCAGCGCCGTCGACATCGGGAGATCCGTATCCGTGATCCGGCGCTGGATTTCTGGTCCGTCGATGGCCGCATAGTCCTGCCAGCCAAACAGCCCCGTGACAATGTCGCCGGCGCGGTAGTCGGGGTGGCGCGACGCGGCGACGCGCCCCACGGTGAAGGCGCGCATGACCCCGCCCAAGGGCACCGGGGCCGAGTAATTGCCGACGCTGCTGACCCAACCGCGCATCGCCGGTTCAACGGAGAGATACAGGTTGCGCACCAGCACCTGACCGTCAGCGGGGGCGGGAATCGGCGCTTCCACGATCTCGAAGTGTTCGGCCTGCGGGATACCTGAGGGCCGTGCCTTGAGCCTGACCTGCCTGTTCACGTCTGCATGCATGGCTTCACTCGCCGGTAGATGGGCCAGATCCCGAAGGCGCCCCTAGCAGCCCGCGGCGCACCGCGAGGCGCGGCAATTGTGTGCAAGTCATGACGCTGGATCCGGACGGGGCATGCTGCATCCTCAGGTGCTCAACGCAACACTCTAGAAGGTCTTCCGGGCCAGCAGGGCCCAGAGGAAATCTACGCCGAAGAGTCCGCTTCCGGCAACCGGAGTGATCATCTGACGAAAGGCATGCACCTCGAATCCGTGCGACCAGATCGCGCGCAATCGCTCTTCCGTATAGCCGAGGCCGCCCCCCATGGATCGGCGCTTGTACACATCACGGTCGGTGAACCCGCTTCCGCCTTCGGGTCGAAAGCAGGTCAAGCCGAACCAGCCGCCTGGTTTCAGGAGCGTCGACACCAGATCCACATACGTGCGTCGACGGTGCGGGGGCATGTGATGAAAGCACCCGGAGTCGTAGACGAGGTCGAACCCGCCGGGCGCGTAATCAAGGGCGAACACCGACTCGCAGCGAAGGCGAACCGCCACGCCGGCCGCCGCAACCCGCTCCGCGGCCCAGTCGATCGCCTTCCGCGAGTAGTCCACGCCGTCGACGTCGAAGCCGCGCTGCGCGAGGAAAAGGGCATTGCGTGCCGCTCCGCAACCGAGATCGATTGCCCTTCCCCGCGGAATCACCTTTTCATCAACCCAGCAGACAAGGCTCTCGTCGGGCACGGCAACGAAGAAAGGGCAGGGCTTTGCCCGATCTTCGTAGAACGCATTCCACCATTCGCCATTGCCCCTCGCCAGCAACGCATCCAGCGTGGCGAGGACATCACCGTCGGCGTCGATGAACTCGTCAGTCATGCGTGGTTGGTGGTGTCGCGAAAGGCATCATGAGCGTCGGCTGTTCCAAATGGGCGATACGGGATTGGCACGCGTAGCGGTCGGGCGATGAATTTGTCAACGCGAGTCTGGAGAGGCAGGGACCAGCGGCAACTCCATGAAGACAAAGTAAGGCATCAAATTTTCCGGATAGTCGTAATAGGCAGGGCATGGGGTAAATCCAAGCGACTGGTACAGGGCAGTCGCCTCCCGCAGGCGGTTGCCGGTGTCGAGCTTCATCAGCCTGAATCCGTCGGCGCGAGCGGAAGCGATCAGCGCGTCGCAAAGCCTGCGCCCCAAGCCGGCACCGCGGAATCGCTCCGGAACGAACACGCGCTTCATTTCGCAACACGCATCGTCAAGGCGACGGTAGGCGCCGCAGGCGCGAACATCGCTTCCCTGCACGGCGACGAAGGCTCGCCCATTGGGCGGGCCATACATCGTGGACAGGTTTTCCAGCTCACTCGATAACGACTGCTTGTCGAGTACTTCGGTTACGAACCAGGCATCCTGTTCGTAGCGCGAGCGAAGCCAGCCCACGTACGCGGTGATGAGCCGCGCAATGTCCTGATAGTCCTGCACCGTCGACGCTGCACGAATCAAATGGTTCACCGGATCCCTTCGGGCGCTTGATTGGGCGATCGACATTGCCACGGATCCGGCCATGCTTGCGCGGGCAGCGCGAGTCGGCCAAACGGCACTACTTGCCGGTGCCGGCCGTTGTCGGAAGCTTGCACTTCTTCTCCGCTGCCACGGTTGTGATGATGTTGAGGTCGTTGCGCAGGTCGTCCAGATTTTCCTCGGCGGTGGCGTCGTCGTTCCAGGTGAAGAAGCCGATCCCGAACACGGCCAGGGTTGCCACGCCCAATACGTTGGTGGCGACGGTGCCGTCCCGGGACTCCTTGATGGCCGTCACCACCTGGCGCTCGGCCGT
>JAYVST010000926.1:0-2756 GCA_043775255.1 Burkholderiales bacterium | reverse complement strand
CTCAACGTCTTCAACACCAAGTACGTGCTCGCCAACGAGGCCACCGCCACCGACGCCGACTACGACGGCATCGAGTCGGTGATCGCGCACGAATATTTTCATAACTGGACCGGCAATCGCGTCACCTGCCGCGACTGGTTCCAGCTGTCCCTCAAGGAAGGCCTGACCGTTTTTCGCGACCAGGAATTCTCCATGGACATGTCCGGCAATGCCTCCGGGCGCGCGGTCAGGCGCATCGGCGACGTGCGCTTGCTGCGCAGCGCCCAATTCCCCGAAGATGCCGGCCCGATGGCCCACCCGGTGCGCCCCGATTCGTATGTAGAGATCAACAACTTCTACACCGTCACGATCTACGAAAAGGGCGCGGAAGTCGTGCGCATGGTCCAGACCATGTTCGGCAAGGCCGGCTTCAGAAAAGGCATGGACCTGTACTTCAAGCGCCATGACGGCCAGGCCGTCACCTGCGACGACTTCTTTGCCGCCATGGCCGATGCCAATCCCGGCATGCTTGCACCGGCCGAACGCGCGCAGTGGTTCAACTGGTATCGCCAGGCCGGCACGCCGCGCCTTGCGATCACCGACCAGTACGACGCACGCGCGCGCACCTACACCCTGCGGGTTGGCCAATCCTGCCCGCCGACTCCAGGACAGGAAACCAAGCAACCCTTCGTCATCCCGCTTACCCTGGGCCTGATCGACCGCAAGGGCGCGGCGATGCCGCTGCGACTGGCGGGCGAAGCACGTTCGCGCGGCGCAGAGGCAACGGTGCTTGCATCGGGCAGCAGCAATGTCTTCGTCTTCGAAGGCATTGCCGAGCGGCCGGTGCCGTCGCTGCTGCGCGGCTTCTCCGCGCCGGTGATTCTCGACTACGAGTACAGCGACGCCGCGCTCACCCACCTGCTGGCACACGACAGCGATGCCTTCAATCGCTGGGAAGCCGGGCAACGACTGTTCCTGCGCCTGCTGATTTCCTTAGCGCGCAAGGCCGCCGGCGGGGCAAGCCTTTCCGTGCCGCCCGCGGTGGCCGCCGCCTTCCAGAGCATCCTGGCCGACCGCTCGCTCGACGCCACCTTCAAGGCCGAGGCGCTGGCCCTGCCGAGCGAGACCTACATTGCCGAGCAATTCGATGTGGTCGATCCGCGCGCCATCCATGTGGCCCGGGTGTTCCTGCGCCACGCCCTGGCGCGCAATGCAGGCGCCGAACTGCGCCGGGCCTATGCCGCCAACGCAGTACGCGGCCGCTATTCGCCCGACCCGCTAGCGGCCGGCAAGCGCAGCCTGCAGGGGACTGCCCTGGCCTACCTTCTGGAACTCGACGATGCGGCGATGCGTCGCACCGCCTGCGACGCGTTCCACGCCGCCACCAACATGACCGACCGCATGTATGCGCTGTCGGCCTTGATGCTGGCAGATTCAGCGGAGCGCACCGAGGCGTTGGAGGACTTCCACAACCGCTTCAAGGACGACGCGCTGGTGATGGACAAGTGGTTGGCCCTGCAGGCGGGCGCGCGCAAGGGCGCCGCCGGCGCCACTACCCTGGAGACCGTGCGCCGTTTGATGGCCCACCCGGTGTTCTCGATCAAGAACCCCAACAAGGCACGCGCCTTGATCGGCACCTTCTGCCACGGCAACCCGGCCTGCTTCCATGCCGACGACGGCAGTGGCTACGACTTCTGGATGGAGCGCGTGCTGGAAATCGACAATTTCAATCCGCAAGTGGCGGCACGTCTGGCGCGCGCGGCAACGTCGTGGAAAAAACTCGAACCGGGGCGCCGCAAGATGCTCAAAGACCGTCTCGACGCCATCGCCGCTGGCGGCCCCCTGTCCAAGGACACTCGCGAAGTCGTGCAGAAGACACTCGCATGATCGCCAGGATTCTTGCCAACGCGAGTGTCAAGCGCGTGCAGGCCGCCCTCGCCGCCGCCGGCATCAGTGCCGACATCATCGTCACCGAGGAAGCTACGCCCTCCGCGCAGGCGGCGGCCGAGAAGCACGACTGCGACGTGGCGCAAATCGCCAAGTCGGTTATTTTCCGCGCTCTTGAGTCAGACCGAGTGGTGCTGGTGATCACCAGCGGCGCCAATCGCGTCGATGAAGCGTTGGTGGTCGAGGCCATCGGCGAGCCCATCGCTCGCGCCGACGCGGCGTACGTGAAGGACCGCACCGGATTTTCCATCGGCGGCGTGGCGCCGGTCGGCCACCTGACCCCACCGCTGGCGCTGTTCGACGAAACCCTTACCCGCTTCGACCTGATCTACCCCGCCGCCGGCCATCCGCACACCGGCTTCGCGGTCGCGCCGCAGGCGCTCGCAGCGGCCGCGCAAGCGAAGGTGATGCGGGTCTCCTGAAAGGCAGTGCGCCATGCCCACGGTCGACAACTACCGCCTGATAGCGCGCTACAACGGCTGGATGAACGACAAGGTGTACGGCACCGCGTCGCAATTGAGCAACGCGGAGCGTCGCCGCGACCGTGGCGCGTTCTTCAAATCGATCCATGGCACCCTCACCCACATTCTCAACGGCGACGGCCTGTGGATGGGCCGCTTTGAGGAGATGCCGTTCGACTGGCGCCGCTTCGACCATGACCCGCATGCCGATTTCGCGGCGCTGCGCAGCGCACGCGTCGCGCTGGACCTGCGTATCGCCACTTTCGTCGAGAGCCTCACCGCTGCATGGATCGCCGCCCCCTTCGAATACCCGAAGCTGTCCGGCGCACTTGTCAAGGTGGACGGATTCGCCGCGCTCACGCATTTTTT
>JAYVST010000925.1:0-2447 GCA_043775255.1 Burkholderiales bacterium | reverse complement strand
GGCGAATTGGCGCAGGGCTTCGGTGAGCGATGCGAGGTCGGCAGACATCGTGCGGAGCTTTCAGGTAGCCCAGGTGAAAAGTCAGATGAAAGTCGAGCGCATTGCTCCCAAGCCGCCTATGATTTCCAGGGCAATCGCCTTCAAAGCCCCCTGTCTGGAATTGCCAATCGTCAGCACGGAGAGCGCCAGCAAGGTCTTGCTAGGACCGAAGCAGTGCGACAAACCCCGCTTGCTCAAAATGCCGATCATGCGCGAGCGCATCACTTAGCCCGCGCTCGCGCATAAGCGAAAACGACACGCAATCGGTGAGACTCCATTCCTTGTCTGTCACTGTTCGATACAAATCAAAACCAGTCGAAAACTGCAAGGACGTTTGTGGAATTACCTCGACGTTCGGGTTCAATCGAATGGCCTGTACACCATCGATTGCGATACGGCGGACCGGAACCTTCGAAAGCGCGGATAGAAGCTCGTCCAGTACCATTTCCGTAGTGACCAGCCGCACCTTTCCAATGGCTGTGGACGCGGCCAGCGCTTTTTCGTGCAACCGGTCCATGGGGTTGAGCAACGCCTCCCAGTATCCCGTGTCCGCGAACACGTGCTTCATTGGTTGCGCTCGCCTTGACCGTAGACGATTTCATCGATTCGCATCGACAAATCGTCGGGTACGGCCTCCCAAGTTCCGGCCGGTGCTTGCTTGCCGATACTGTCCAACTGTTCCCATATCGGGATTACTGTGTCGTCGTAGGCAGTATCGACATGCGGCGCAAGCGTCACTGAATCAACGGCGGTCAGGCGCTTTATCTGCCTATCGCGGGTGGAGAACTCAGCTTCGCCCTTAACCCTGAGGCGAACATTGCGATGATTCTTCAATGCGTCAAGAACCAATGCTTCCTGCGTTTGATCAAAACGCCCATCGACCAAGGCATCGGGTTCGGCAACCTGAAGCCGGAACGTGCCTGGCCCAAGGTTCGCCATGCGTACCTCGCCCGTCAGATCTACCGTATCGGCGTAAGTCGGCCCTACCCAGCCCGCCAGCCGCGCGCGCGCCGCTGCCGTATATGCAGCCTCGGTATTCTGGCCCCTTGCTCTTACGTACAAGATTTCGTCCGGCGCAAGTGAACGGCCGAACTCACCGAATAACGGAATCACGTTCGCGGGCAGTCTATCCGGAAGCAAATCGTCCCGGTCCGCGGCTGCGATTGCCGAATCGATTAGAAAGGCCGCCTCGTCATAATCGTTGCCAAGATCAAGTTCGCCCTGAACCACTTCCCGAACCCGCATCAATGAAACTGCCGCCGAGCCCGGAACAACGCGGTCGAATTGCAACCGAAAGCCTTCTCCGAACCCCTTCGGCAAACGCGTTCTCTCAGGGTTCCTGCGTCGCCAGAGTTGCTTCGCGCATTCAAGGACCAAGGTGCGATAGGCGATCAACTCCTGCGTGCATTCCACATCCAGAGCGTGCCCCTCGAACCGCTTGCCGTAGAAACGAAGCGAAGCCAGTTCAACAGTGTTGTCAGTTGTCATCTCGGACCTCCATGAAATACTCGCGAATCGCAACGCCGCAAGTGGCGGCGATGTTCACCCGATGGTTGCCCGATGGTTGCCTTGTCCCGAGCGCAAATGTGCCATTCGGCCGCGAGAAGCAACGCGTCGACCAGTCGGAGCGCATTTACTTCGCTGGTCATGGTCCGGATTACTCCTGCGTCTGTGGAATGGAGATGGTAACAGCCGGACCCAACAGTGTCATTCTTGCAGGGTAGGTTCTGGCTAAGCCTTCAATTCCACCTTCAATTCGTCGATCACCCGAAAGCGCCAGCGCGGCGGACGCACCGTCGGCCCGGCGCGCTCGAAGTTGGGGAAACGCGCCAGCAGCTTGCCGAACGCCAGCATCGCCTCCATTCGCGCCACCGAGTTGCCGGCGCAGAAATGGATGCCGTGGCTGAAGGCAAGATGCCGGTTGGCGCTGCGGCCGACGTCGAAAGCCTCCGCATAGGGAAACTGGCGCTCGTCATGGTCGGCCGCACCGATGCCCAGATGAAGGAACGTGCCTGCGGCGATGCGTTCGCCGCCGATCTCGCAGTCAAACATCGCCTTGCGGTTGCCGATTTGCAGCGGACTCTCATAGCGCAGCATTTCCTCTACCGCTGTTCGCAACAGGCCGGGATCGGCCGCCAGGCGCGCCTTCTGGTCGGGAAACCGCAGCAACAGGTCGACGCCGTTGGTGAGCAGGCTGGTGGTGGTGTCGTGGCCCGCATTAAGCATGAAAATGCAGTTGTGCAGGATTTCCTCTTCAGACAGGCCTTCTCCGGCGTCGTGGGTGCGGATCAACACGTCAAGCACATCGGGATCGTCATCGGGAATACCGCGCTTGCGCTTGGCCGCAATCAAACCGCGCAGGTAGGTCTTGAATTCCAGGACGGCGCGGTTGCCTTCGGCCAGCTCTT
>JAYVST010000924.1:0-4230 GCA_043775255.1 Burkholderiales bacterium | reverse complement strand
GCGAATGGTCATGCCGGGGCAGATGTAGAGCGCCTTGCGGCCCGTGGTGGGATGGGTGCGCACCAGCGGATGCTCGATGTCGGGCGTCTTCTTGCGCTGTTCGTCGTTGGTCGGCACGCTGTAGTTGCGGTTGAAAGCCTCATAAGACTGCACCGCCTTGCGTCCTTCCAGGCGCGTCTTGGTCGCCGCCGGCAGTGCTTCGTAGGCGGCTGTCATGTCGGCGAACGAAGTGGCGCCGCGGTCGGGCGGAATGACCACTGAATACAGCATCGAACCCACAGCCGGGCGCGGCAGGTAGATCTGGTCGTAGTGCCAGCCCACTTCGGTGTCGGACAGGATGCCTATCGGCCGGCCGTCCTTCTTGACGTTGGAGACGTAGAGGATTTCCGGATTTTCGGGCGACAGGTATTCGCGCCGCAGGTGGATCTCCAGCAAGCCGAAGTGGCGCGAAAACGCGACCTGCTGCGCTTCGTCGAGTTTCTGGTCGCGAAACAGCAGCAGTTCGTGCTTGAGCCAGAGTTCGCGCAGGGTCTTGGCGGCGGCAGCGTCCAGCGGTCGGGCGAGGTCGATGCCGGAAACTTCGGCGCCAAACGTCTTGGTAAGGGGACGGGTCGTGATGGTCATGGAGACTCCCAGGGGAATGGCGTGCTTCTTGACGGGGGCAATCGTCGCGAGGTGCTTGGCAATTTAGCGGGTGGAGATCGCGGCGAGCAGGGCATCGAGCGATTCGGCACGATCGAGCGAGAGCGTGGCATCGACCACGCGGTCGGCGCGGTCGCGACTCATGACGCGCGCGGCGTTGCCGTGGAACTTGGTCACAATTTCTTCGACCGAGAGCGGGCGTGTGTCGGACCCGCGATTGTGCAATTCGCGGTGGCGCAGTTCGCGCCCGTCTTTCAGGCGGATCACCACCTCGCCCGAGTAGTAGCGCGGGAAGGCTGAGTCGGGGTCGATTTCGTAGCCGGTCTTTTGCATCAGCGCATGGGCGCGCGGATCGGCCAGCGCGTCATCTTCGAGTTCGGTCAAGGTGAAGCGGTTGCGCAAGAGCGCGCTGGCGATGATGTAGTGCACTGAAAACTGCGCCTCGTAGGCGGACTGCGGGCGGCGCTTGGCGGCTTCCGGCTCGCACACCACGGCAGTCTGGCCGGCGGCGATGCGCGCGGTGATCGACACAATGTCTTCGAGCGCGAACGTGTGCTGACGACGTAATTCGAGCGCGGCGTCGGCGAAGGCATGATTGAAGTGGCAGGCCGGGTAGGGCTTGATGGCGACGTTCAGCATTTCCCAGGTGTCGCCCAGGGCGGCGGTGCACAGCGCCAGGTCGAACGGGTGGCCGGCGCCGACGCTGGCGTTGAACAGGCCGAAGCGCCCCTCGTAAGGGCGCTTCGGTCCGGCGAAACCGGAGCGGGCCAGCGCGCAGGCGGTTGCTGCCGACGACGCGGCCCAGCCCGGATGCATGCGCTTGGTCCAGGCGCCGTCTTCGAGAAATTCCAGGCTGCCTGACGCCATCGAGAGCATGATGCCCTGGGCCTGCGCCAGTTGCGCCGGGTTCATGCCGGACAGGCGGCCGCAGGCGAGGGTGGCGCCGAACGCGCCGACCACGCCGGTAGGGTGGTAGCCGCGCAGGTGAAAGCCGTTTTTCGCCGCCTGGCCGATACGGCTCGAGGTCTCGACCCCTACCAGGTAGGCGGCGAGCGCGTCGCGCCCACCGACGCGTTCGCGTTGGCCCACCGCCAGCATCACCGGCACCGCGCTGGCCGAGGCATGCACCACCGCGCCTGAATGGGTGTCGTCGAAATCCAGCCCGTGGATCAGGGTGCCGTTGACCAGCATGGCGTCGCGCAGCGGCAGGCAGAGCGGAGTGCCGAGCACCGGGTAGGGGCCCTCACCACCCAGACCGGCCAACGCATTGATGGTGCGCTGGCCGAATTCAAAGCCGGTCGAGGCCAGCCCGATGCCGAGACAGTCGAGCACGTGCAGCTTGGCGCGTTCCATCACGGCAGCCGGCACGTCCTCGTAGTGCAGGTCTGCAGCGAATTGGGCGAGCTGTTGCGCAATGGTGGTCTCGGCGGCCATGGCGGCAAGCGCTTCCGCAGGGGTAGGGGCGTTCATGGGCTCTCCTTGAAATGGTCGTAGGGTCAGAGGCTTGCGTCGGCGATGCGCACGGTGGAACGCAGGCGCATCGAAAACGTGAAACGTCCGAGCGGGTACAGGCTGGCCGACACCATCATCAGCTTGTCGTTCTGCGCCAGATAGTGGCGCACGATCGAGAAGCCGGGCGTGCCGGCGCGCACCTTCAGCAAGCGCGCTTTCGCAGCCGGCAGGGCACACACCGTCATGCTCTGCTCGACTTCGGCGATGTGTTCGCCAAAGCGTCGTTCGAGCAGGGTGTAGATCGGCACGCGCAGGTCCTCCATTTCGCGCTCGACGGCGGCATAAGCCTGCGGGAAATAGATTTCGCTGACTACCATCGGCACCGCGTCCCCGGCCTCCAGACGCAGCACCTCGAGCATGCGCCAGCGCTGGCCGGGGGCGCTGCGCAGCAGGCGATGTTGCGCGGCGGTGGCGACGACGTCGCGCCGCGCGGCGATCGAAAGACGGGTGTCCTGAATATAGGTGAAAAGATCGGAAATCGACTCCACCGACTGGACGTAGCGTGCGCTGCTGTACTTGGCCTTCACCAGCGTGCCCACGCCCTGGCGCTGCGATACCAGGCCCATGTCGCGCAGTTTGCGCAATGCCTCGCGCACGGTGTGGCGCGAAACGCCGAACTGGGCGCAGAGTGCGGCTTCGGTCGGCAGGAGCGAGCCCACCGGATAGCGGCCGCTGCGCACGTCCTCGACGATGGATTCGGCCAGGAGCGCGTAGCGCGAAGGCCCGATCAGGGGGCGGCGCTGCGGGACCGCCGCGCGCCTGCGCGGCGAACTGCGCACCACGCCGCTCATGCGGCGGCGCCGGCTGCGCCGCGCGAATGACGGCGATCCATCGCCGCCGATGGCGGGCAGGTCCGGTCAGTCACACACTTCTCCGAGGCGACCGGCACTAGCGGCACTGCGGCGGCAGCGCGCCCGATCACAATATGCAAAGGTTATCCTGTTGTCCGGACAATTATAAAAAGACCGGCGACTCGATGTCAAGGCGCGGTGCAGCAAGTGCCTTGCACGCGACCGCTTCTTGGGTGTATGGTTGCAGGCGGTGCGCGGAATGCGGGAGAAAGACATGAACCAGAGGGCGGAAGCGGTGGGCCAGGTACAGGACCGGGCGGGCTGGGTCAGCAAGGACTTCGCCGGGCGCGGCGCCTGGGAGCGTGTTTTTTCCGCGCCGATGTTGGCCGAGATCCGCTGCGCGGTGGAGCGGGTGCGTCACCTCACGCCGGCGGCCATCACCCGCGCCGACTTTCCGCTCGCGCTATGCGCACCGCTCTTGGCGCAGGTCTCGCAAGACCTCGACTACGGCGCGGGCTTCGCGGTCATCGCCGGCTTTCCGGTGGAGCAATACGGGCATGACGACGCGCTGCGCGCCTATTGCGGCGTCGCAGCGCATCTTGGCGACGTGGTCGACCAGACCTCGAAGCGCGAGCGACTGATCGAAGTGACCGACCAGGGCAAGCCATACAGCGGCAATTCGCGCGGCTATCACTCCAACAAGATGCTGCCTTTCCATACCGACGGCGCCTACCTTGCGGCGTTGCTGTGCATGGAAACCGCGCACACGGGCGGCGAGAGCCTTCTGGCCAGTTCCGTCGCTGTCTACAACGAGATCGCGGCGCACCACCCGGAACACATGGCGCCCTTGATACGCGGCTTCATCCATGACCGGCGCGGTGACCATGCGCCGGGCGAGAGTCCGGTCTCGCCGGACCGCATCCCGGTTTTCAGCTTCCACCAGGAACTGCTGCACTGCTGCTACAACCGCAACGGCGTCGTCTGGGCGCAGGACAAGACCGGCGAACGCCTCAGTGCAGCCGAACTGGCCGCGCTCGATGCCGTCGATGCGATCGTGGCCGATCCGCGCTTCCATATCCGCATGGACATGAAGCGAGGCGACATGCAGTTTGTCAACAATTTCGTGATCCTGCATTCGCGCACCGAATACATCGATCACGCCGATGGCCGACGTCGCAACCTGGCGCGCCTCTGGCTCGATTGCCCGCTCGGCCGGCGCCGCGGCCCGACGCTCCTCGATGTCTACACCTCGAGCGAGCGCCGCTTCCTGAAGTTCGAGGAAGCG
>JAYVST010000923.1:0-4146 GCA_043775255.1 Burkholderiales bacterium | reverse complement strand
TCGAAGAACTGGACCGTGATTTCGCGCCGGTGCGTCTTCAGGAGCGCCTCGCCGCCACCGGCGGCCAGGATCTCGGCCAGCTGCGGGGAGAAGAAGCTCTTCAGGCGCACCAGGCGCTCGTCCTGCACTGTAGGGCTAGTCCGACAGACTGCTAGACCACGCGCGCGATCAGCCAGAAACACGCCGCGAATAGGGCGGTCGAGCCAAGCGGGACCGAGTATTCGGTATTGCGCACGCGAAAGCGGAAATCGCCCGGCACGCGGCCGATGCCGAATCGCGCGAGCCGGGGCAGCAGCGCCGAAAAGACGACGCACGCGAGCGCGAAAACCACCAGCCACTTGAGCATGCACGGGATTGTAGGCGATGCGCCTGTGATAGCGTACGCGCTTGACCAACGCCGGAGAGCCAAATGATCGATCTGTACACGTGGGGAACACCGAATGGCCGCAAGGTTTCCATCATGCTGGAAGAATGCGGCCTGCCCTACCGCACACACGCCATCAATATCGGCAAGAACGATCAGTTCACCCCGGAGTTCGTCGCCATCAACCCGAACAGCAAGATTCCGGCCATCGTCGACTCCGCCGGGCCGGACGGCAAGCCGATCAGCCTGTTCGAGTCCGGCGCAATCCTGCTGTATCTGGCCGGCAAAACCGGGAAATTCCTGCCGTCTTCGGCGCGTGGCAAATACGAAGCGCTGCAGTGGCTCATGTTCCAGATGGGTGGTGTAGGCCCGATGATCGGGCAGGCCCATCATTTTCTGCGCGCCGCGCCGGAAAAAGTGCCCTACGGCATCGAGCGTTACAGCAAGGAAACGCGACGCCTGTATGGCGTGCTCAACCGGCGCCTGGCCGGCGCGGCATTTCTCGCCGCCGGCAAGTACGGGATTGCCGACATAGCGACTTTCCCCTGGATCGCCCGCCACGAGTGGCATCAAGTCGATCTGGCCGAATTCCCGAACGTGAAACGCTGGTATGACGCAGTCGGCGCACGCCCGGCCGTGGTGCGCGGGATGGCGGTACCCAAGCTCTGACCGCTACGGAAGCGCTTGGCGGCGCCGCCCGCGCGGCGGCCTGCCGTCAGCGCCGCGCGTGCCTTTGCAGATAGGCGATGATGTCGTCGCTGCGATATTGCGGTTCGCGCGGGTCGCTCTTCGAACCAACTACGCGATTCATCCAGGCCATGTTTTTTTCCATGCGCGCGACGACCGCGGGCCACTCGGCGCGGGTATGGCGACGCGGATCCGGCAGGGTGTGGCATTGCGCGCAGGCCGCAGTGAAACTCGACCATGCCCGCGATTGGCCGGCCTCTGGCAGCAGGTCGGGGTTGACACGCGCTTGTGCGTGTTTTTGCAGATAGCGCGTAAGCACTTGCGCCTCTGCAGGCGTTGGCGACTGCAAGTCGGCCATCAGATCGCGCATCAAATGGCCCATGTTGCCGCGCCCTTCCATGCGCGGGCGCATGCGCTGGACGATGGCCGGCCACTTCTCCGCGTGATGCATCGCCGGGTTGGCCAGATGATGGCACTGCACACAGTATTTGCCGGTCAGGCGCGCGCCTGCCGACCCGGCGTCGGGTAAGCCCGACGGCAGGAGATAGGGCGGGATCAGCCGCTCGAGCATCTGTCCATGCGGGCTGGCAAGCCAGCGTTCGCGTGCCGATCGGACCGTATCGTCGGGCCCGGCCGCAGCGCCGGCACACGCCCAGCCGACAAGAAAAATCGCGCTTGCGATTCGCATGCGTGGCTACAGCACGTGCCGGCGATCGCAATGCGCGAACCCGATCAGGTCGTCGCCCATCCCGCGGCCGACCGCGAGCACCTTGAAGAGTTCGCCCATCTCCGCCGGAGAGAGCAGCCGGTTGGCCTGGTTGGCCAGGGGCAGGTAGGTCATGGCATCGCTAGCCGACGTGGCAGAAAGCAATTCGATGATTCCGCAATCAACCAGAAAACCAGCCTGCGTCGCGAAGCCAAGAACATCCAGGCCGACATCGGCCGCGGCATCTGCCAAGGCTGAAAAATCGACATGCGCGGTGAGGTCCGCGTCACCCGGGAGCGCCAGCGGATCTTCGATCACCCGGTGACGGTGGTGGCACATCAGCGTGCCGCGCGAGCGCTGCGCGTGGTAATACTCGCAGGCAGGAAAGCCGTAGTCGATCAACAGCGCCGCGCCGCAGTCAAGAAATTGCGCCAGCGAGCGTATCCATGCCGGCGCAGCCAGATTGATCTCGCTCACATAGGGCGCTTCGACCGAATGGCGAGATGCCAGGGCGGCGGCAGCCTGGGCGGCAGCGCCCTGCGCCGGGCGATCCGCGAACGCCAGTCCATCCTCCCGCCATTCGACCCCGCGCTCGAGAATGCCATCGTCGGTCCAGGCGATCAAGTGAACCGGCATCGCGTCAATGACTTCGTTGGCGACGACGCAACCACTGAACCGGGCAGGCAGCGAGTCGCGCCAGGAAACCCGCCCCGCGTGCTGCGGCGCATACGCGCGCAGGGTTTCCGCCTGCAGGTCACGCAGGGCCGGCGACAATTCCAGGATTTCATACCGCAGAATGACGTCTCCAAGCGCATTGAGCAGATCGGCAGCCAGCCGCCCGTTGCCGGCGCCGAATTCGAGGACCTGCGGCGCGCTTGCATCAAGGACTTGCGCAATCTGTCGCGCGAGGCTGGCGCCGAAAAGTCCGGAAATGCCGCTGGCGGTAACGAAGTCGCCGTCAGCGCCGAACTGGCGCGCGCCATTCACGTAATAACCCGCGCCGGGGGCATACAGGGCCAGGTCCATGTATTTCGAAAACGGGATCCATCCTCCGGCCCGGGAAATGGCAGAGCGCACGGCGGCCAGCGCGGCGGGGACGGTTGCGTCCGGAATCGGGTCGCCGGATGGCATGGCGCTGCTAGGCTGTCGAGCGGCATATGCGGGCAATCGATCGCTGAACCCGCGCCCCGGTTCCGAAGAAACACCTGGCGGCTTGTGCCGGGCCATCGGCATTTACTGTCACCGTACGGTTCATGGCGGAGCAGCGATTTTCGCATGCTACGACGACGTCGAGTGCATCCTGCGCGTGCTTAACCCGGGCCGAAGCTGCGTACTGCCGTTTTGCGACTGCGAGGAGCGCGGATAGTAAACTGGGTGCCTGATGTCTGCGGTGCGCATCACATGGAACAACCTCTTGTTGGAAAAGCTTTTCTCGTCACCGGTGCGGCGCGCCGTGTCGGTGCGGCCATCGCACGGCGCCTGCATGCGTTGGGCGGCAGCGTGATGGTGCATCACCGTGGCGGCAGCAACGAGGCGTGCGATCTCGTGGTGCAACTCAATTTGCTGCGTCTTGGGTCGGCTTGCAGTGCCGTGCTCGATCTCTCGGAGACTGCCGCTTTGCCAAGCCTGGTTGAGTCTGCTATTGCCGCCTTCGGGCGTCTCGACGGACTGGTCAACAATGCGTCTTCCTTTTTTCCAAGCCCTCTGGGCGAAATCACCGAAGCGCAGTGGAACGACCTGTTGGGCAGCAACCTGAAGGCGCCGTTGTTCCTGTCGCAGGCGGCCGCGCCTGCCCTGATCGCGGCGCGCGGCGCGATTGTCAACATCGTCGACATCCACGCCGATCGGCCGCTCAAGGACTATGTCCTCTATACCGCCGCCAAGGCGGGCCTGGCCGGTCTGACGCGCTCGCTGGCACTTGAATTGGCGCCCCATGTGAGGGTCAACGGCGTGGCACCCGGCCCCATCGAGTGGCCGTCCGCCGCAGAAGTGTCCGCCGGCGGCATCGTTGAGGCCGAGCGCGCGCGCATCCTTGCTACCACGCCGCTGCGGCGCGAAGGGGGCGTCGACGCGATCGCGCGCGCGGTCGCGTTCCTGTTTTGCGATGCCGATTTCATCACCGGGCAGATCCTTGCGGTCGATGGCGGACGCTCCATCCATATTTAGGCAGGTGTATGCAACAACTGACAGAGCGGCGCATCGTCTTCTCCCCGACCCAGCGCAAGCGGGTGTTCGAGAACAACAAGCTCGACAAGCGGTTGACCCGGCAGGTCGGTCAGGCGATCGCCGATTTCAACATGATCGGGGCCGGCGAGCGCGTGATGGTGTGCGTCTCCGGCGGCAAAGACAGCTATGCGATGCTCGAAATCCTGCTCATGCTCAAGGCGCG
>JAYVST010000922.1:0-4367 GCA_043775255.1 Burkholderiales bacterium | reverse complement strand
GCTTCCCTGTGGTCGGCAGTGAGTGAACTCTCGACCATGCGCCAAGCCTCGCGGTCGCGCGCGGTGTCGAAATCGATGTCGAGCGCATCATCCAAGTTGTCCTTCATCGCGGCCAACGCCAGGCGCGGCCCGTCGGCCAGTGACCTGGCCAGGGCAAACGCCTCGTCCATCAGGCTGGCGTCGGGTACCACACGGTTGATGAGGCCGATGCGCTCGCAGCGTTCTGCATCCACGCGTTCGCCGGTGAACATCAATTCGCGCGCGCGCGCCGGGCCGACCGCGCGAGTCAGGAGCCAAGCCATGCCGTAGTCGCCGGAGAGGCCTACGCGCACATAGCCGGTCGCAACGAAGGCGCTGGCCGCGCCGATGCGGATATCGCAGGCCAGTGCGATGGCCAGTCCTGCGCCGGCGGCCGCGCCCGGAAGGGCGGCGATGGTCGGCTTTCTGACGTCTACCAGGGCGCCAGTGAGAAGCGTCTGGCGCTCCTTGAGGTCTGCAATGCGCTCGTCGACCGACATCTCCTTGTTGGCGCGATTGTCGCCCATGCCCTTGATGTCACCGCCGGCACAGAAAGCGCTGCCGGCGCCGGTGATGAGGAGCGCGCCGACTGCGGGGTCGGCGCCGCGTTCCTTGATCATGCGACGCAACGCCGGGGTCAGTTGGTCGGAGAGCGCGTTGCGCGCCTCGGGCCGGTTCAAGGTGATGACAGCG
Organism: Burkholderiales bacterium; assembly: GCA_043775255.1. Lineage (GTDB taxonomy): Bacteria > Pseudomonadota > Gammaproteobacteria > Burkholderiales > JAEUOS01 > JAEUOS01. The sequence continues at coordinate 3,656 of JAYVST010000922.1, read as the reverse complement.
ACGCCGTCGCGCACCGAGCACAGTAGCTGACCGGTGCCGGTATCGATTTCAATGGTGCTCATGGGTTCATCCACGGGTTGACGTGTTCCATCTCATTATCGGTCCTGGCGGGCGCGGCGTGGCGTCGACCCGTAAGGCCCGATCGTTCGCGCGCATGCGCGGCCCGCATTTCACGGCCCGAACCCGAACGCCGGAAGGGGCCGCCAAATACGCCAATCGCGACCGTCCTCGCAGCTGTGTTCGCGGCTGTGTCCGCAGCTGTGTTGGCGGCTGTGTCCGCAGCTGTGTTGGCGGCTGTGTTCGCAGCTGTGTTGGCGGCTGAGATGGCAGCTGAGATGGCGGCTGAGATGGCGGCTGAGATGGCAGCTGTCTGCACGGCCGTCCCCGCAGTTGTGCCCGCAGCGGCTGCCGCGGGCGGGTCGGTCGCCGTTGTTACCGGTCAGACGACGTCGTCTTCGACCAGTTGCGCGCGTTCCTGCGCGTTCAAGCCGAGCCACTGGCCGTACACCGCGTCGTTCTGCGCACCGAGGCGCTGGCTTGGTTCCAGCGGCAAGAGCGGCGTGCCGTCGAAGCGGATCGGGCTGTGCGGCAGCGGTACCCGGCCGAACTCGGGATGTTCGACCCATTGGAGGCTGCCGCGTGCATGCATGTTGGGGTCGTTGACCACTTCTTCGAGGTCGCGCACCGGCGCGTGCGGCACGCGGTGCAGGCGCAGCAGCGCTGTGAGGGGCTCGCGTGCGATGCCGGCGGTCCATTGACCCACCAGTTCGTCTACCTCGTCCATGTGCGCGATGCGCGACTTGAGGTCGGCAAAGCGCGCATCCTCCTTCAAGTCTTCGCGACCCATCGCCGCCAACAGGCCGTGGAAGTGGCGGTTGTTGTTGCAGATGATCGCCACATGGCCGTCCTTGGCCGGGTAGACGTTGTAAGGCGCTTCGGCCAGGCCGCCGTGGCGGTTGCCGGTGCGCGGCGGCACCTTGTTGCCGCTGGCGTGGTACATGCCCAGGTTGGAGCTGAGCGACGGATACACCGACTCCTGCATCGACACTTCCACGGTACGACCCTGGCCCGTTTTTTCGCGCTCGTAGAGTGCGGCCATGACGCCGCCGAACAGGTGCACGCCGGCGAAAAAATCGCACAGCGCCGGCCCTGCCTTGAGCGGCGGGCGATCCGGAAACCCGGTGATGCTCATCACCCCGGAGATAGCCTGCACTGTCAGGTCCATGGCCGGATAGTCGCGATACGGGCCGGAGCGGCCGTAGCCGGAACTGGAGGCGTAGATCAGGCGCGGATTGGCCGCCTTGAGCACGGCCACGCCGATGCCGAGGCGCTCGGTGACGCCGGGGGCGAAGTTTTCCACCACCACGTCGGCCTTTTTCACCATCTCCATGAACAGGGCGCGCCCGCGTTCGGACTTCAAGTTGATGGTGGCCATCTTCTTGTTGCTGTTGAGCATCGCGAAGGGCAATGCGGCCCCGCCCAGGTTGGCACGAATGCGCAGATGCTCGCCGCCGCGCGGCTCAAGTTTGATCACTTCGGCGCCGGCCATCGCCATCAGGAAGGTGGCGTAGGGCCCGTTGTAGATGTGCGACAGGTCGAGCACCACCACGCCTTTGAGAGGCTGCCCCTGCTGCGTCTGGCTTTGGTTCGTCTCGTTTGTCATGCGGGCTCTCCCGTCTTCAGAATGTCTTCATGCCGAGGAAGCCGTCGACGGCGGAAAAGTCGTTCAACAGCTTGCGCCCGACCAGGTCCTTGAGGGTTTCGGTGGTACCGCCGCCGAGAGTGCCGTAGCGCGCGCCGCGGTAGAAGCGCGAGACCGGGAACTCCTCGGTGAAGCCGTAGCCGCCATGCACCTGGATGGCTTCGCTGGTGATGCGCAAGGACATCTCGTTGCAATACATCTTGGCGATGGCGGCCTCGTGCGGGTCGGGGAAGGGCTTGGCCGTCATGCAGGCGCGATAGAGCAGGCTGCGGCCGGCTTCGATGTCGCGGTACATGTCGGCGAATTTCCAGCGCATGCCCTGGAAATCCCCGATGGCGCGGCCGAAGGCCTGGCGTTCGCGCGCGTACTTGATGGCTTCCTCGAAGGCGCCTTCGGCTAGCCCCAACGAAATGCTCGGGTTCAGGCAGCGCTGGGTGTTGAAGGCATTGAGCAGCTTGCGGAAGCCGTCTTCCCGGACGATCGCGTTTTCCAGCGGCAGTTCGCAATTCTCGAAGCGGATCTCGGCCAAGTTCTCGCCGCCCATGGTGTGGTAGCGGCCGCTGACGACAAAGCCCGGGGTGTCTCTTTCAATGAGCACGCAGCCGATGCCTTCGCGCCCGGGTCGGTTGTCGATGCGCGCAAAGACCACGAACACCTGCGCCTCGTCGACCCGGCTGATCAGGGTCTTGACGCCATTGAGCACCACGCGGTCGCCCTTGATGTCGGCGTTGGTGCGATAGCGCGCGACATCGGTGCCGGCATGCGGCTCGGTCATGCACACCGCGAGGATGTTCTCGCCGGTGCATACCTTGGGCAGGATGCGCCGCTTCACGTGCTCGGGCGCGAAGGTCGAGATGATGCGCGTCTGCACCCCGACCTCGCCCATCACCGCCATCGCCGTGACATAGCAGACCTTGGCGATTTCCTCCAGCACCAGTGCGGTGTCGAGCACGCTAAGGTCGGTGCCGCCGTATTCCTCCGGCACCGCCATTCCCAGCACGCCCATCTTGGCCAGGGCGCGGATGTTCTCCCATGGAAAGGTGCCGTCCATGGTGGCGGCGGCGCGGCCGCGGAATTCGCCCTGCGCCAGTTCGCGCACCGCGTTCACCATGCTGCGCTGCTCGTCGGTCAACCTGAAGTCCATCGTCTTCTCTTATTCGCCGCGCAAACCCTGCGCCTTGACAGTTTTCGCCCATTTGTCGACTTCCGCGCGCAGGTAGCGCGCGAACTCGTCCGGCGTGTTGCCCACGCCCTCGGCGCCTTGCGCACGCAGTGCCTCGCGCACTTCCGGCTGCGCCACCACGCGCGCCACGTCCGCAGACAGACGCTCGACGATCGCGCGCGGGGTGCCGGCCGGCGCCGCCACGCCGTACCAGGCTTCTACCGCGTAGCCCGGCACCCCCGCTTCGGCCACCGTCGGCAACTCCGGCGCCACCGCCGAGCGCCTGGTGCCGGTGGTGGCGAGCGCGCGCAGGCGACCGGTGCGCACCAGTTCATGGGTCGAGGTGAGCGTGGTGAACACCACGCCGACATGCCCGCCCATCAGATCGGCCAGCGCCGGGCCGCCGCCCTTGTAGGGGACATGGACGATGTTGGTGCCGGTGAGGAACTTGAACAATTCGCCGGCCACGTGGTTGGCCGAACCCAGGCCGCCGGAGCCGTAGTTGAGCGCGCCCGGCTTCGCCCTGGCCATGGCGATCAGTTCGCCGATCGATTGCGCCTGGAACGACGGATGCACCGCCACCATCAGCGGCACCGTGGCGAAGAGCGAGATCGGCTCGAAGTCCTTGAGGACGTTGAACGACAGCTTGGGGAAGAGGCTCGCATTGACCGCAGTCGACAGGGTGACCATGAGCAAGGTATAGCCGTCGGGCGTCGCGCGCGCAACCGCTTCGGTGCCGATGTTGCTGGCGCCGCCGGGACGATTCTCCACCACCACCGATTTGCCCAACAG
>JAYVST010000921.1:0-4693 GCA_043775255.1 Burkholderiales bacterium | reverse complement strand
GCGAATCACGTGAATCTCCCGTAGTCGGAACCAAACCTGCTCCGACGTTTTTTGCATACGTATGCAGATGGTATCGAGTGCATCGCGGGATGTCAATTGCCACTGAAAATTGGATCACTTGTGCATGGGTATCCACAAGGCTTTCTACCAATCCGCATGCCTATGCAAACCGCCTTGGTGGAAGTTCCGCGCGCCGACGCCGGATGCCGCCGATCTCGCAGACGCGCCGCACGTGCGACGGCCGACCTGGCGCGGCCGGTCCCGCCGGAATGACGCGAACGCCCGACTTTTCCGGAGTAGACTTCTTAAAGCGCGCGGCTTGTGCGCGACGGAGGTGATCGATGACCATCAAGCGCAGGAATCTGATGTTCGCGGCGGGCGCGATGTTCGCACTGCACGCAAGCACCGGAGCGCAGCAGCCGAAGAGGGTGGCGCGCATCGGCTGGCTGGGTTTCGGCGACGGCAAGGAAGCATCGCCCGCCTCGATGCCGTCGTTCGAGGGCTTGCGCGCCGGCTTGCGCGCGCGCGGATGGGTCGAAGGCGACAACCTGGTCATCGAGACGCGCAACGGCAACTTCGGCAATGCGCAGGCTCTTAGCGCGGAACTGGTGCAATCGAAGGTCGAGCTCATCGTAATGGAAGGCGGCATGATTTTCCGCGCCCACCCGGTGGCGGGCACCACGCCGCTGGTATTTCATGTCAATGGCGACCCGGTAGAAGCCAAGCTGGTGGCCAGCTACGCGCGCCCCGGCGGCAACATGACCGGCATGACCAATCTCTCTGCGGAAATGTCCGGCAAGCGGGTCGAGCTACTTCGGGAAGCCCTGCCACACATGACCCGGATGGCCGCCATCGCCAACCAGGGCCACCCGGGATGGCAGGTCGAATTCAAGGCGACCCAGGCGGCGACCCGGCAGCTTGGCCTGGCACTCACCTGGCTCCCGGTTTATTCGGCCCAGGATTTCGGCGCCGCGCTCGCATCGGTCGCCCGCGACGGCGCCCAGGGGCTGGTTGCGGTTCCCGACAATCTGATCCTGGGCCAGGCAAAAACCATTGCCGACTTCACCGCCAGGCACGGCATCCCCGCGATTTCCGGATGGGGTGAATTCGTTGATGCCGGCAACCTGATGAGCTATGGCCCGGTCCTGCGCGATGTCTACGCCACGATTGCCACATACGCCGATCGGCTGCTCCGCGGCGCCAGGCCGGCCGACCTGCCGGTCGAGAATCCAACCCGTTTCGAACTGGTGTTCAACGCCAATCTCGCGCAGTCGCTCAAGCTCAAGGTCCCGCAATCAATCGCGGTAAGAATCGACCGCGTGGTGCGGTGACCGTGCGATCCGGCCGCGCGCGGGTCGTCGCAAGGGCAGCGACGCAACGGGTCAAGGCGTCGGGCGCGCCCGTGATCGGTCTGTCCGAGCAGGTCCGCCGTGCATATTTCGCCATTCACCGATTCGTCGGCGATGATGAGCGTTTCGGTAGGTTCGGTGAAAAGATCGATGCCGACCAGGCCATAGTGCTGGCGTTTGGACTCGGCGTCGAACATGTGGCCCGGCCCCACCAGTATGTCGACCGCCTTGATCGACGGCGTGACGATCGCCATCGCCATCGCCATCGCCTGCACGCCGCCCAATGCTTGATGTCCCAGTTCAGGATGCGGCTGTCGACGATCTCCAGCGCCGGCAGGCAGTAGGCGACCGCGCTTATCACGTCCGCCACACTGGCATCCGCGTTCGCCAGGTCGCGCTCGAGAACCAGCGCGACTTCGGCTTCCACCCGCGGCTGGATCACCCGCGACGTAGCGATGGCCGCGCCGTTGCCGACCAGCATGTCGGCAAACAACATGCCGTAGTCGGGCTGATCGACGCCGAGCTGCTGTTGCACCGCGCGCGCGGTCAGGCCGATCTTGCGTCCGATCAGGCGGCGGCCGGCCGCAAGGGCCGCCCTGGTGTTGATGTCCTGGATTGCATAGGCTGTTTCGGCATTGGCTGGTCCGATCGAATCGCGCATCGGCGCGATCGGCTTGCGTTGCTGCTCCGCTGTCCGCAGGGACGCCGCCACTTGTTCCAGGTTTGCAGGCATCGCTGTCTTCCAAGGAAATTCAAGCGCAAGGATGGCGTCGCCGCGCACCAGTGACAATCCCCGCAAGGCAATACCGAATATCGCCCGACCTGATGGAGCATCGGATCGGGGGCCCCACGTCAAGAGACCGGTGCGCGATCGATCGGGCCATCCACGAACCTTGGCGGTTCGGTACCATGCGCACATGCTCGCGACAGCAGGCGCTCAGCCAGCCAAGCGAGTCGCAACTCCTTCCAACCCCGTGCCACATTCCCTGAGACCCCCATGAACAAGAATGCATTGATTGTCGGCGCCGGCAGCGGCCTAAGCGCGGCCCTCGCACGCACCCTCGCCAAGGATGGCTATCGCTGTGTCCTGGCGGCGCGCAACACCGAAAAGCTCGCCGACCTGTGTCGGGAGACCGGCGCCACCGCAGTCCGCTGCGACGTATCCAGTGCGCAGGATGTCGAGGGCATGTTCACCGCACTTGATGCGAATCCGCCCTCGCTTGTCGTGTACAACCCGAGCGCGCGGCAGCGCGGACCGTTGGTGGATCTCGACCCCGTCAAGGTACGCGATGCGATCGCCATCACCGCCTTCGGCGGCTTCCTGGTCGGTCAGGCGGCCACCCGGCGCATGCTTGCGGCCAATGGCGGCACCATCATCTTCACCGGGGCCTCCGCCAGCGTGAAGGGCTACGCGCAGTCGGCAACCTTCGCCATGGGCAAGTTCGCCCTGCGCGGGTTGGCCCAGAGCATGGCGCGCGAATTGGCGCCGCAGGGCATTCACGTCGCGCATGTGGTGATCGACGGCGGCATCGCGTCGCCGCAGCGCGTGGCGCCGGCCGAGAAGCCAGACAGCCTGCTCAGCGCGGAAGCGATTGCCGAGACCTACATGCACCTGATCCGCCAACCGCGCAACGCCTGGACCTGGGAAATCGAAGTCAGGCCCTGGGTGGAGCGCTTCTGAGAAAGCCATGAAACCAATCTTCGCCGTTTTGCTTTGCGCATTTCCGCTCTTCGGCGCCCGCGCCGAAGAGGTGGGCCAGGTCTCCACCGCGTTTGTCCTCATCGGCGCCAACCACAAGGTAGTGGTCGAGGCGTACGACGATCCCAAGGTCAATGGCGTGACCTGTTACGTCTCGCGCGCCAAAACCGGCGGCGTGAAAGGGACCCTGGGCCTGGCCGAAGACCATGCCGAGGCGTCGATCGCCTGTCGCCAGGTCGGCCCGATCTCGTTTACTGGCAAGGCCCCCGAGCCGCAAGAAGAAATGTTCAACGAGCGCATGTCGCTGCTCTTCAAGAAATTGCGCGTGGTTCGCATGGTCGACCGCAAGCGCAATGTGCTGGTGTACCTGACCTACTCCGACAGGCTGATCGAAGGCTCGCCGCAGAACAGCGTGACGGCGGTGCCGCTGGGTCAGGTGGCGCTGCCGGGGAAGTAAGCAGCACACCGATTCGCTGCGGCCGCGCGCACGCTCGGTACTGAGCGGCGCGTCCAGTGCATCGCAGCGCCTCAACGACGCATCAGCGAGAAAGCGACATTGCGCCCCAACCCTTGAGCCAGCGCGAGCTTGATCCAAACCATTGCAAAGGGTTCCAGATAGCGCGCCTGGTCGAGCTTGCCGAGATCGATCGCCTCAAAGCCGAGGTCGGCGGCAAGGCCGGCAGCGGACTTCTTTGCGGCCGCGTCGTCGCCGCAGTGAATCATCGCCGGCTTGCCCTGCGCGTAAGTGGTGTCGGCCATGTTGTCGTAACCGGTGGAGTTGAAGATTTTCACCACCCGCGCGTCCGCGGCCCAGGCCTGCACCTGCTCGCCGCCCGAACTGTCGTGCCCGAGCGCGAGACGATAGTCGGGCGTGAGCGGATTGGTGGCATCGAGCAAGGTCTTGCCGCTGAAACTGCCGGCGGCCTTGAGCGCGGCCTCGGTGCCGCCCCAGGGCGTAGCAAGCACGGCCACGTCGGCCCACTTCACCGCGTCGGCTATCGATGCGGCCTTCGCACCGGCCACTAGCTCGAGCGCACCCTGCACCTTGGCGCTAGCGGCATCGCGGGCGCCGAAGGTGATGTCGTGGCTCTTGCGCGCCCACGCGCGGCCAAGAGAGACACCAACCACACCGGCACCGATGATTGCGATTTTCATTTTGATTCCTTTGGGCCCGTTGATCAGGTCGATAGCGTGGCAAGCTTACACGCGCCGACACCTAGCGCGAACAGGGTGCTTCATCAACCACCTTTCCGGTCACGCTGCCGAAACGCTGTCGCATGACCGCTTCGAAATCCAGCGTCCTGGCCGCAACCACACCACCGGCACGCGTGCGATAGGCCGCCGGCAATTGCGCCGCCACCGGTTCGGCGCCGGTCGTCAGCGCCTGCGCGCCGCCCAGCATGGCGCGGCGAAAGCGCACGACGCCGATGTCGGTCGGCGAGAGATGCTCGCGGGTGCGATCGACAATCAAGCCCTGGCTGTCCTGCGCCATGGCGTCCTGCTCGGCGATGCCGCGCACGCCGGTGAACGAACGGGTCTTCTGCAGGGCGCGATCGATCAGGTAGTCGTTGGCGCGGTTGCGCAGCGCGACGTGGCCGGGCCCGAGTTCAGCAAATTGGCCGAAGCCGCCATTCGCATAGCGGGC
>JAYVST010000920.1:0-4990 GCA_043775255.1 Burkholderiales bacterium | reverse complement strand
ATTTTTCACCGCCTTCTTGCCCCATAGCCGGGCTATGGGGCCGCGAATGCGGCAAAAACTGTCCTCGCTGGGGCCGATTTTCGCTTTCGACGCCCCAAGTCCGACAGGCTGCTAGAGACAGCGTTCGCGACGCGCACTGCCTGGTCCGTGAATCGGGCACGCCGCCCCGTGGCCGCCGACCGATTGCCTTGCGGAGCGAGACGCTGAGCAGGGCAACGATTGGTGTCATCGGGCCGCTTCTATTCCGGACGTTGAGAAGCTCGCTTTATAAGCCCATGACCACGAAACTACAACACAATATTTTTTTTAGTCTTATTGTTTCACGCGTTACATCGCAGTGGTTGCCGCATCTTCTTTAGCGAGAACAGCATGACGCTTGTCGATTTCCGTGACTCATGGGCGATACATATCGCATGCTATTGATCAATCGTGTTTCCATGACCGCATGCGCGAAAAAATCGATCCGAAAAATTAATTGAACCATGCTAATAATCGCCCGGAAGCAGCCTCCAAACGCTCAGAAATCGCATGAATATGACGCAAGCATAGAAAATGCCGGCAAAACCGTACCTAAACAAGCTGGCGGCAGCCAAACCAAAGTCCCGTACACCCGGACGTGGATATCAATCGTCGCCGTTGTCGCCCAGTTCCGGGAACAGGACGGAGGTGAACCCGAAATTGCTCATGTCGCGAATCCGCATCGGGTACAAGATGCCCCACAGGTGGTCGCATTCGTGCTGCACGACCCGCGCATGAAAACCATCGACCTCGCGCTCGATCGGCCGGCCCAGGGGGTCGAATCCCGAATAGCGGATACGCAGGCTGCGCGGCACCAGACCGCGCATGCCGGGAACCGAAAGGCAGCCCTCCCAGCCATCTTCTTCCATGCCGTCCAGCGGCGTGATCACCGGGTTGACCAGCACGGTCTTGCGCACTGCAGGTGCATCGGGGTAACGCGGATTGGGTGCATCTGTGCCGAAAATCACCACCTGCAGATTGATGCCGATCTGTGGCGCCGCGATCCCGGCGCCGTCGGCCGCCGCCATCGTGTCTTCCAGGTCGGCCACCAGCGCATTCAGTTCGGGTGTATCGAAGCGCTGCACCGGCATGGACGCTTCCAGGAGGCTCGCGGCGCCCATCTTGAGGATGCTACGGATCATGGCTTGACGAACGCCTCGATAATGCGGTGCACCCGCACCATCGCGGCCTCCATCACCGCGCCAAGCTGGTCCACTGGAATGGCTTTCGCACTGCCGCCCATGCCGGCGGCGTGGTTGACCACCACCGAAAGGCAGGCGTAGTCCAGCCCCAATTCACGCGCCAGTGCCGCCTCCGGCATGCCGGTCATGCCGACCAGGTCGCAGCCGTCGCGCTCCATCCGCCGGATTTCCGCCGCAGTCTCGAGCCTGGGGCCTTGCGTGGCGCCGTAGACGCCGCCGTCGTGCACCGGTTCGCCGGCGCGCGTGGCGGCGCCAAGCAGGCGTTCGCGCAGGGCGGCGTTGTAGGGCCAGGTGAAGTCGATGTGCTCCACCGCCTTGCCGATGCTGGAATCCGGACCGTCGAAAAACGTGTGCGCGCGCGCATGGGTGTAGTCGATGATCTGGTCGGGTACGACTATGACCCCGGGCCCGAACGCAGCGCGAATCCCGCCGACCGAAGTGACCGCGAGAACGCCTTCGACCTCCGCTTCGTGCAGGGCCCATAGGTTGGCGCGATAGTTGATCCGGTGCGGCGGAATGGTGTGGCCATAGCCGTGGCGCGGCAGGAACACGGCATCGACGCCCGCGAGTCGCCCGTAGGTCAGCGGGCCCGAGGGCTCGCCATAGGGGGTGCGCACCACCTCGCGCCGAGTCTCGGTGAGGGTGGCCAGGTTGGTCAGGCCGCTGCCGCCGAATATCGCGAACATGGGATCAGACCCTCACATGCCTGCCACAGCGTGCACCGCCGGCAGATTGCGCCAGAGGCCGGAGACGTCCATGCCGTAGCCGAACACATAGCGGTCCGGCACGGTAATGCCGACGAAATCGGCGATGATCGGTTTCGCCTTGGCGATCTTCTTTTCGCAAAACACCGCGCACAGGAAACGTTTGGCGCCCATGGCCAACACGCGGCGGCGGATCTCCGCCATCGTTTCCCCCTCGTCGAGAATATCGTCTAACACCAGCACGCATCGACCTTCGACCTGCTTGGAGGGTTCGACCTTCCAGGTGAGGCTGCCGCCCTGGGTCTTGTCGCCATAGCGCGAAACATGGATGTAGTCGAACTCGAGCGGAAACGCCAGCTGCGACAGCAGGTGCCCGGCGAAAACAGTCGCCCCACCCATCACTGCCAATACCAGCGGCCCTTCGCCTCCGAGGGCGGCGCTGATTTCGCGCGCCATGCGGGTGGTGGCCGCACTGCATTGCTCTGCGCTGACCAGAATGTCCGACTGCGCGAGAATTTGTTCGGCGCGGGCAATGTCCACGGTCAGGTCCTCAGCTGTTTGAGAAAGGCGTCGAATTCGGGGCCGATTTCATGGTGCTTGCGCCCCAGATCGACCGTGGCCTTGAGGTAACCGAGTTTTGATCCGCAATCGTAGCGCGTACCTTCGAACCGGTGCGCGAACACCGGTTCTTCGCGCAAGAGCGCACTGATGGCGTCGGTCAGCTGGATTTCGCCGCCCGCGCCCGGCGCCACCCGCTCGATCAGTTCGAAGATGCGCGGCGCCAGGATGTAACGGCCGACCACCGCGAGCGTCGAAGGGGCGTCCGCAGGCGCGGGCTTTTCCACAATCGCCGCGACCCGCTCCGTGCGCGGCTCCACCGGTTGCGTACTGACGATGCCGTATTGCCGGGTGCGTTCGCGCGGCACATCCTCGACACCGAGGACGCTGCCGTTGTGGCGATGCGCGCACTCAACCATCTGCTTCAAGGCGCCCGGCCTGGCGTCGATCAGGTCGTCGGCCAGGATCACCGCGAACGGTTCGTCGCCGACCACGTCGCGCGCGCAGCCCACCGCATGGCCCAGACCGAGCGGCTCGGCCTGGCGGATATAGACGCAGCTGATGCCCTTGGGCAAAACGCTCCTGACCACCTCCAACAGGTCGGCCTTGTTCTTGGCGGCGAGCTCGGTTTCGAGCTCGTAGGCCTTGTCGAAATGGTCCTCGATGGCGCGCTTGGTGCGGCCGGTGACAAAGATCATGTCGGTCAGGCCGGCCTCGATCGCCTCCTCGACGGCGAACTGGATCAGGGGTTTGTCGACGATCGGCAGCATCTCCTTGGGTGTCGCCTTGGTGGCGGGCAGAAAGCGGGTGCCGAGGCCGGCCACCGGAAAAATCGCCTTGCGAATGCGTTTCATGATGGTTCCAGAAGTGCCTTCAATCCATTCTCGTCGATCACCGTGACGCCTAGTTCCAGCGCACGCGCGAGTTTGCTGCCGGCATCCGCGCCGGCCACCACGTAGTCGGTCTTTTTCGAAACCGATCCCGCCACCTTCGCACCGCGCGCCTCGAGTTGCGCCTTGGCGTCTTCGCGCGCCATGCTCGGCAGCGTGCCGGTCAGAACGAAGGTCTTGCCGGCTAAGGCGCCGACGCCGCGCGGCGCGGGATCTCCTTCTTCCCATGTCACGCCGCCCGCACGCAACTGCTGCACGACCTCGCAGTTGTGCGGCTGGCGGAAAAAGCGCGCAATCGATTGAGCCACGATCGGCCCCACATCATCGACCTCAAGCAGGCGCGCCTCGTCGGCATCCATGAGCGGGTCAAGCGCGCCGAAATGGCGCGCCAGGTCCTTGGCCGTCGCTTCCCCCACATGGCGAATGCCGAGCGAGAAGATGAAGCGCGCCAACGTGGTTTGGCGCGACTTGGCTATCGCATCGAGCACGTTGCGCGCGGACTTCTCCGCCATCCGCTCGAGTGCCACCAGACTCGAAAACCCGAGCCGATACAGGTCGGCCGGCGTGCGCACGACGTCTGCCTCGACCAGCTGATCGACCAGCTTCTCGCCCAGCCCTTCCACGTCGAGCGCGCGGCGCCCGGCGAAATGCAACAGCGCCTGTTTGCGCTGTGCCGCGCAGAACAATCCGCCGGAACAGCGCGCGATCGCCTCGCCCTCTTCCCTTACCACCTCGGAGGCACATACCGGGCAGCGCACCGGCATGCGGAAATAGTCGCCCTCCTCGCGCGGTCCGGGCGCGGACACCATCGACACCTCGGGAATCACGTCGCCCGCCCGACGCACCACCACCGTGTCGCGCCGCCACACATCCTTGCGGCGCACTTCGTCCTCGTTGTGCAGGGTGGCATTGGTGACCGTGACTCCGCCGACGAACACCGGCTTCAGACGCGCCACCGGCGTGATGGCGCCGGTGCGTCCGACCTGCACCTCGATGTCTTCGACCTCGGTAAGCTCTTCCTGGGCCGGAAATTTGTGGGCGACGGCGAAGCGCGGCTCGCGCGTGACGAAGCCCAGTTGACGCTGCAGCGCGAAGCTGTTGACCTTGTAGACCACACCATCGATGTCGAAGGGCAAGGAATCGCGCGCAACGCCGATGCGCCGATGGTATTGCGCCAGACCGGCTGCACCATGCGCGATCGCGCGCTCGGCATTGACCGGGAATCCAAGCAACGCCAGTGCATCCTGGGTCGCGCTGTGGGTGGCCGGCAGGTCCCAGCCGTCGACATGGCCCAGTCCGTAAGCGAAGAACGACAGCGGACGCTGCGCGCAGAGCGCGGGATCGAGTTGCCGGATGCTGCCGGCCGCGCCGTTGCGCGGATTGACCAGGGTGGCCAGGCCGCGTTCGCGCTGGCGCGCGTTGTAGGCTTCGAAATCGCGATGCGACATGTAGGCCTCGCCGCGCACTTCCAGCACCGGCGGCGGATTGGCAGTAGCTAGCAGCCTGTCGGACTTGGGAGTCGTCGGCTGCAAATCGGCCGCAGCGGTCCATTTTTCACCGCCTTCTTGCCCCATAGCCGGGCTATGGGGCGGCGAATGCGGCAAAAACTGTCCTCGCT
>JAYVST010000919.1:0-3832 GCA_043775255.1 Burkholderiales bacterium | reverse complement strand
GTGGGCGATGAATGCCCACGCCACGCCGTAAATACGCGGCAGACCGGCCAGATGGGCATCGACAAGCACCGGCAGGTGACGAAAGTAGCCGCTGGGGAGCCGGTCGTGGATCTCCTTCAATTGCGCGTCGAGCAAATGAAAGTTGTCGAGCAGCCATTCACCTGCGGGCGTGACGTGATAGCCGGTTCGCGCCGAACTCGCGAGATAGCGGTCGGCCTCGCGCAAGACCTTCACGTTCTCATGCAGACGTGGAAAAAACGCAGGGTCTGCACGGGTGCCGATGCGCGTGTGATGCGCCTGCGCCAGGCTGGCGGCGTGCTGCCGGAAACGCTGAAGCCCGAACACCTCGGAACGGATCGGCGCCTCCAGCAGGCCCCGCGCCGGATCCAGCAGCGCAACGCTGCCCGGCGAGGCTTCCGGCACCAGGCGACGAAGCCGGTGCCACGTCATGTGCTACACCGCCAGCGAGATCACGCGGGCGACGATAGCCGTCAGCACCAGGGTCGTGAAGGCGTGCGTGGTGGCGAAGTCGCGCACGTTCTCCGCGGCGCAGCGCAACGAGAACCACGGGCTCAAGGCCTGCCGACAACGGCTCATGTGCGCGCCGAGCGCATAGGGATCAGCGCCCCAGGCAATAGCCGACGCCTGCGGTCCGGCGGGTGAATCGAGCAGGAGAAATGAGCGGGTGGTTGGCATGATCGGCCCTCGATGGCGGGTAAGTCGGATGCGGTGACCGCGATCGGAAGCAAACCTCGCATCGGATTGCGGCATGCGTCGACAGTACGGCACATCACGGTCGGGCGCTGTAGGAACAATCCCGCCATCGGTGTAGGACGAGCTGGGTGTCGGCGGCCGGCGACGCCTCGGGATGACCTGTCGGCGCCCGACACCCTGGCGGCGAGCCGCGGCACCGGCCGGCCCGGAAGAAGCGGCAGCGCTGCTGCGGGCGGAAAGCCGTGGCAAGAACCGGGTGAAATCAGAAGAGTCGGGGAAAACGCCACCGGCAAAGCTCCTGCGCAAGCCTGGCTGAAATAACGTCAACGGCCCCGGACTGAACATCCGGGGCCGTTGACGCGATCCGCTGCCGCAACGACTATTTGCGGCCCTTCGTCTCTTCATCCAGGCAGGCAACCTTGGCGTCACCGGTCTTCTCGGCGCATTTTGCCTTGGCGTCGTCATTATTCTTCGCCGAGCGCACCACCGGGTTCGCTGCCGTGCCGGCATCGGGTCTCTTGTGTTCGCCCTTGGCATCGGCCTTCGCGGCGTCGTAAGACTTCTTCGCCTCTTCCATGCACGATTCCTTCGCGGCGCCGGACTGCGAAGCGCAAGCGGTCTTTGCACTCTTCCAATCCGAGCGCGCCTTCTTCATGGCATCGCTCATCTCGGCCTTGGGCTTCGACTTCATCATGTCGTCGGACTTCTTCATGTCGTCCGACTTCATGGTCTCCGCAGGCTTCGAATTGTCGCGCGGGTTCTGCGGGGTCTTCATGTCGTCGGCGAACACCGGGACCGCGATGAGCACGGCCAACAGACTGCCGGCCGCAATCAGTTTCAGTTTCATGTGTGTCTCCAGTCCTTCGTGAGTGAGTCGGTGAATGATGTGGTTTGCCACCACAACCTCACTGTGGGACCGGCATGGCGCCGGTGTTGTCTGTAGCAGGGGACGCCTGCTGTCCGGGTTTGTCCGACGCCGCCACCTCGGCGCCCTCCGTGCCGCCCCCCAAGGGCGCCGCCCCCCTGAAGGCCGAAAGCGCCGCGGGCCACCCGGTAAGAGTGGCCCGCGAACGCTATCGCAATGACGCGGCGGCGAGGATTACGCCGCGACGACTATTGGGCGTACTTCCACCGCGCTTCGGCGATGCAGGCATCCTTGGCGTCGCCGGTCATGCCGGTGCAAGTCGCCTTGGCAACTTCGTATTGCGCTTCGCGCACTTCGTTGTCCGCTTCGGCGCCGGCCACGGAAGCGGCACGTGCCGCCCTGGCTTGGGCTTTGGCTGATTGATATGCCTTGTTCGCGTCTTCCACGCAAATGGCCTTGTCCTTGTCGGTACCGGCCTGCACAGCGCAACCCGCCTTGACACTCTTCCAGTCGGCCTCGGCACGATTCATCGCCTGGCTGTATTCCGCCTTGGCCTTGGCCTTGGTCATGTTCTCCGTATCGTCGGCGAAAATCGATGCCGAAGCGAAGGCTGCCATCAGCGTTCCTGCTGCGATAAGCGTGAGTTTCATCTGTAGCTCCTGTTTCGTGAGTAGGAATGAGGGTGGTATGCAACCACAAATGAACTATGCCGCCGGACTCGCGCGTGGCTTGTCTGTGCGACCGGACACGCGGTGTAGGGGTTTGTCCGACGTGGGCGGGCGGTGTCGGCGGGCTCCTACACGCCGCCGTGATCATGTCTCACTGTGGTTGGGCGCGCCCGCCTTCGGCGTTGCCGGGTGCTGAACTCTACCGTGGGCCTGTCGGTTGAATCGATTCCACCGACCCGACCGGTTCACGAAGGAGCTATCGATGCTTGTCCGCAAGATCAGGAACCCAGCCGACGCCGCCGATTTACTGGCGGGGCAACATGCGGCAATCCGCGAATCGTTCGCGAACCACCGCACCCTGGTATGCACCAAGGCCGTGTCCACCGAACAACGGCGGACCAATGCCATGGACCTGTGCGCATTGCTGTCGATTCACCTGAAAGTCGAAGACGAGCTGGTCTATCCGGTGGCGCGGGAGATCTTGTGGGACGTCGCCTTGCTCGACGAAGCGGTCGCGGATCATGCGATCGTCGGGGAACTCATCGACGCCCTGCCGTCGATGCCTGCCGACGAGGCCCCTTTTGCTGCCACCATGATCATTCTCGAAGAGTACGTGGTGCATCACTTCCAAGAAGAAGAGGGACGCATCTTTCCGGCTCTCCGCACCGCCCAGGTGAACCTGGTGGAACTCGGTGCGCTGCTGCAAGCCCGTCACGAGACCCTGGTCGCACGTCACCGCAGTGTCATGGATACGCCACGCGAGCACGCGGACGCCATCGCGGGTTCACCCGGGCTGCCCGCATAAGGGCGGGGACAGGGCCCGGCCACCGCTCATCCAATGGCAATTCAACCGCCGCGTGACCCCGCATGAAGTGGCTGATGTGGATCATCGTGGGCCTCGCCACCGGCCGCGTCATGGCTTGGGTGATGTTGTCGCGCGACGCCTCCGCACCCATGGTCAATATGGGTGTCGGTGTCGTGGGTGCGGTGATCGCGGGCTGGTTCGTGGCACCGCTGATCGATGCGGGCATCGACCCAGTCGCAACGGGTGATCCCAGGTCCGTCGTGGTCTCAATCGTCGGGGCCGCCCTGTTGGCCCTCAGGTACAACATCGTCCGCTGCGGCGATACGGATTAGCGAGGTTTTGGCCCGCCCCAAGGCTCCGCTGCACGCCGCCTTCCCCCTCGACGGGGCGCCCCGTCCTCGGGGTTGAGGCCGGGCAGGCGCTCCATCCGCTGCTATGTCATATGTTCGACAACGAACATACAATGATTTCCGGTCCAGCCACGCTGATAGTGCGGGCTTGATTCGCAAGACAGCGGTGGTCCCCGACGTCAAACCCACCATGGAGGTCCGCCATGGCGCCCCCCCCCGCCCGCCGCCAGTGATGAATCCGAAGGGAAACCGTCTCCTCGCGGCGCTGCCGGCGGCTGAATGGCAGCGCTGGTTGCCGCAACTCGAACCGGTCGAGCTGCCCCTGGGGCACGTGTTGTACGAATCCGGCGGCGCGATGAGTCACGTTTACTTTCCCACCACGGCCATCGTGTCGCTGCTCTACGTGATGGAAAACGGCGCGTCGGCAGAG
>JAYVST010000918.1:0-2373 GCA_043775255.1 Burkholderiales bacterium | reverse complement strand
GCTGATCGTGTGCTGAAGCCAACCTTGGCCGCAGCAGCTTCTTGACTTAATTTCGCTCTCAATTTCTTGTAAATTCTCACCTGATGATCCCCTATGCGTTTGCCGGCCATTTGCAATCCTCCTCCAGCTCAACGCTGAAAAAGAACCACAATAAGCCTCGCTTCCGCACCTGGTCGGTTTAGGTGAAAAACCGGCCAAGATAGTTGTCGTCAACCGGCCAAGATAATTGTCGCCTGACACATGTGCGAAGACGAAGCGCGTGGCGACCCGGTGCCGTTGCAGGCGCAGTTCATCGGCTCGCTACGCATGGCCCCGTTCACGGTGCGCACCGCCTGCATCCACCAAAACCGAACCACGGCGTTCTGGCGCAGCGAAATACTTCAGGCGCGAGCAGACGGCGGCGCCGAATCCATCTGCGCCCATGCGACGGTCACCTTGTCGGGCTGGCGCGACACGTTCACCTTGGCTGATGCCCGCATGCCGGTGGCGCCACCGGCATCCGCCCTGCCGCCCGCCCCGCCGCGCACTTACCGCATCCCCGAGTTCCTGCGGCGCTACGACTACCGGCTGGCTTCCCACTGCTCGCGCACCCGCTGCCGCAATAGGGCGTCCAAGTGCGTCAAACGAATCGCCTCGCCGCCGCGACATCGGCCTTGTCAGACCAGGTCCCGTACCTCGATCTCGCCCCAATGGCGGCCCAGATATTCCGCGACCAACCGCCGATGGCAATGGTGCGGTTTGTGTTCGCTGCACAACAGACAGCCGGACTCGATCACTTCCTTGGGTATCGACTGCTCAACGCGGCGCCTTTCCATGAGGTCAAGAAAGTGCTTTTCGTAAACGCTCCAATCCCCCTTGTTCTTCTTGTACTCGTCGAGCATCTCCTGGGTGGGCGCCAGATCAGGCACGTGGACGTAGTCGAGCCCGCAAATTTCCTTGAGAAAGTAGGTCAAGTCCTGCTTCTTCGCGAAGCCGGCCAGCTGCGAAACATTATTGAGGCGTACATCCACCACGCGCTTGGCGCCCGAGCGCTTGAGCAAGCCGAAAAACTGCTCCGCCGTTTTTTGCGTGAAGCCAATGGTAAACAGCTTCAAGACACTACCTCGGTGGCTTCTTGGACCATTCGCTCGTCCTGGTACGCGACCTGCTCTCCGCGTCTATGCACTGCCAATTCGATGAGCGTTTCCTCGGCATTGAACATGTAACCCAAGCCGGTGGATTCAACCTTGAGAAGCCGGCGCATGGCGTCGTGCTGCGACTCCAGCGTGCCGTCGGCAAGGATATGCATGACAGTTACATGATCACGTTCCAGGGCCCGGCTTACGAGCAACGTGCGGTGGCAATCGAGCGGATCTTTTTCCGCACACATCAGTGAAACTCGCAATTTGCGCGCGCCCTGCTCCACCCGCTCTATGCCGGACCGGAACAACGGCGTGGCGGCCAGCTTGCGATATTGCACCCGCCCGTTTTCATACGTGGTTGGATCTTCCGAGCGCGCCCCGAGCTCACGCCCGAGAAATACGTAGGCGATGCCGGCCTGTTTCAGAGACGCCGCCAGTGGCTTCTTGTTGAACTGCGGATTGAAGCGACTTGCCGGGGCCGACCGCACGTCTGCAAGCGCATCGATCCGGTGCAGGCGCAGCAGTTCGATGAATTTCTCGATCGGGTGATTCGAATGCCCGATCGTAAAGGCGGAAAGCTGGTCAGTCTCCATTGGCTATTTCCCCGCCTGGGACGGTCATGACGGCTGCAATCAGTTTGTACACGTTGTCATGATACGGCTCGCCAAGGCTGATCGCGAGATAACTGGTAGGCAACGTGTACTCACCGTCCGCGAGCGCCAGGAACTTTTTTTCGACCAAGGGATCAGTCAGCATGAGTTGGTAGGTCGTCCCGAGATACTTGAACTTTCCCTGCAACCTGCGCTTGTTGCTGCCGTATTTCGCGCCCGGCCGAAAGGCGTGAATCACCAAGTTCGGTACGCGGATGAGGCGCAGGGAATCGGTGAGTACTTGCGCCCGGTCCAGATCGATCCGGTCATTGTGACCATGGGCAGTATGTTGGCCGTTGATCCACAGCTTGCTCGGCGCGTCGTCCAATTCCACCAACTGCTTCCATTTGAGCCGCCTGGCCTTGGTCCAATAGTACCGGTCGTCAAACAACCAGTTTTCGCTCTGGTGTGGGTGCCGCTGGCAATGGCACGCACTGTCCTCGACAAGGTCCTCGGGTTCCGGCCCGACGTCATGGAGCATCAACTCGCCCCACGCTGTGAAGGATCCGAATGGACGCGCCTACCAGCGCACGGCGCATCTGGATGCCCGCCGCGACATGATGCAGAAGTAGGCGGACTACCTTCACCCATGTCCGCGCAAG
>JAYVST010000917.1:0-3700 GCA_043775255.1 Burkholderiales bacterium | reverse complement strand
TTTGTGGATCACCTTGATGCCGGCCTGATGCAGGCCCGGCAACCACTTCTGCGGGTTGTTGCCGGCAGTTTCGACCACCTTGACACCGCCATCGACAATAGCGCGGATGTAGCCGGGATAGTCGGGCGAGCTGACCGTGGGAAGGAATGTGAGGTTCACGCCGAAGGGCTTGTCGGTCATTTCGCGGCAGCGGCGGATTTCGTTGGCCAGGAGTTCCGGCGTGCGCTGGGTCAGGCCGGTGATGATGCCCAGGCCCCCCGCATTCGAGACGGCCGCAGCCAGTTCGGCAAAGCCCACAAAATGCATGCCGCCCTGGATGATGGGATGGTCGATGCCGAAAAGTTCGGTGATGCGGGTTTTCATGGTTATAAGTCCGATAGGAAGAATTGGGCGGGGTTGTTGGTTGGCGCAGCAACAGCATGCACCGGAACCTTCGATTTTGGCTCAATCCGGGCATAGCGACAACTTGAAAATCCTGCGCCGGAACCTCGTTCCCGGCGCGCGCCTTGGCAGCGCGCCCGATACGTCACAATCGGGGATGAACCAATCGCCGGGAACAGGACATGAAACAGGTATTGCTCGATGGCAGCCACGATCCGCGCGAACTGCGCAATGCGCTCGGCTGCTTCCCCACCGGGGTGACTATCATCACCACCCGCGCGCCAACGGGGAAGCAGGAAGGGATGACCGCAAATTCTTTTTCCGCACTCTCGCTCGATCCGCCGCTGATCCTGTGGAGCATCAGCCGCAAGTCCAGTTCCCTGGGCGGCTTTCTCGCCTCCGGCTATTTCGCCATCAATGTGCTGAGCTCGGATCAGGCGGATCTTTCGCATCGCTTTGCCAAGCCGCATGAAAACAAGTTCGAGGGCGTGACGGTCACGCAAGGCTACGGCGGTTCACCCTTAATCGCCGGCGCGTTGGCGGCATTCGAGTGCAAGACCCTGCAAACCATCGAGGGTGGCGACCACCTGCTGTTTGTCGGGCGGGTGCACCGGATCGCCTACGGCGCCGGCGAGCCCCTGATCTTCAATGCGGGCAAATACTGCACTGCCTTGCCGATGCGCGACCGTTTTGCCAAGTCGGACCTCGATGGCATCTGGGACGGGCTTGGCTAGCAGTCTGTCGGACTTGGGGCGTCGAAAGCGAAAATCGGCCCCAGCGAGGACAGTTTTTGCCACATTCGCAGTCCCATAGCCCGGCTATGGGACAAGAAGGCGGTGAAAAATGGACCGCTGCGGCCGATTTGTAGCCGACGATTCCCAACTCCGACAGGCTGCTAGATATCGGGTCGGGTAGACGCATCGCGCAATGCCCGCCACACCCGCGCCGGGGTGAACGGCATGTCCATGGCCCCGATGCCCCGCTGGGCCAGTGCGTCGAGAATCGCGCTGATGGCCGAAGGCAGGGCCCCGGTGACGCCGGATTCGCCTGCCCCTTTCACGCCCAGAGGATTGTTCCGGCACGGCACCACGTGATGGCCGATGGCCGGCGTCGGAATGATGCCGGCGCGTGGCATCGGGTAGTCCATGAATGAGGCGCTCTGCAACTGCCCGTTGGCCGCGTAGGCGAGTTGTTCGCCGAATACCTGGCCCAGGCCCTGCACGATCCCGCCGCTGATCTGGCCCTCGACGATGGTCTGGTTGAGGATGACGCCCACGTCATCCACTGCGGTGTAGCGCACCACGCGCACCAGGCCGGTGTCGGGGTCGACCTCGACTTCACAGATGTGGCAGCCGTTCGGAAAACTCATGGCCGGCGCGATGTATTTGGCGACGTTGCTCAAGGCTGCAGGAATGTGCGCCGGCAATTCGCCCGCTGCTGCAAGCCGGGCAGTGATGTCGAGGATGTGCAGGCAACGATCGGTGCCGACGATGCCGAACTTGCCGTCGGCGAAGCGGATGTCGCTTTCGGCGGCTTCCAGCAGGTGCGCGGCGATCGCGCTGCCGCGACGAATCGCCTCGTCACAAGCGAGGGCAGAAGCGCTGCCCGCCATCATGATCGAGCGCGACGCGACGGTGGCGACTAAGCCCGGTACCCGAGCGCTGTCGCCGGCAACCAGACGTACCCTGGAGACATCGATGCCGAGGCGATTGGCGATCAGGCGCGGGAACGTGGCGAGGTGGCCCTGCCCCAACGCCTGCGCGCCGGTATGCAGGCTTACAGTGCCATCTTCGGCGAAACGCAGGTCCACCGGCTCCTCGAGAATGCCGCCGGCCACTTCGAGAAAGCAGCACATGCCGATGCCGCGCAGCTTGCCCTGCACGACGGATTCGGCGCGGCGCGTGGAGAAACCCTGCCAATCGGCGAGGCCGAGCGCGTAGTCCATTACCGCCTCGAATTCGCCGCTGTCGTAGACCTGGCCGTTGGGCGCGCCATACGGCATGGCGGCGGCCGGGATCAGGTTGCGGCGACGCATTTCCGCGCGGTCGAAGCCGAACTTTTTACTGGCGCGGTCGAGCAGGCTTTCGAGCAGGTAGATCGCCTCGGGCCGCCCGGCGCCGCGATACGGCCCGAGCGGCGCGGTATTGGTGAACACCGCGCGCGAGCGCATGCGGATTGACGGAATCCGGTACACGCTGGAAAGGCAATTCTTGGTGTTGTTGGTGGCGACAATGCCGACGTAGGTGGAGGTGTAGGCGCCCAAACCCACCAGCACGTCGGCGCGCACGCCGAGAATGCGACCTGCGCGGTCGAATGCCATCGCGCCCTTGAGCTTCGAATTGCGTCCCATGGTGTCGCCAAGGAAAGCCTCGAGCCGACTGGCGCTCCATTTCACGGGGCGGCCAACCACCCGAGCGGCGAAAAGCAGTGCGGCGTATTCGGCATAGGCCTGCACCTTGACGCCGAACCCACCGCCCACATCCGGCGTGATCACGCGAAGCCTGTCGGGTGCGATCCCGAACACGCCTTCGGCTATGAGCTTGCGCACCACCATCACGCCCTGGGTGCCGGCGATCAGGGTGTAGCTCTCCAGGGCCGCGTCCCATTGGGCGATGCATGCGCGGGTCTCAAGCGGGCTGGCGGCTAAGGGCGGATCGTCCAGTTCGATGGACTCGATGTGATACGCGGATGCGAACGCGGCATCCGATTTTTGCGCGTCGCCATCGGTCCAGTCGAGCGCGATATTGCCCGGGCGTGCCGGCCAGATCGACGGCGCGCCGTCGGCCATGGCAGCTTCGATGCTGCTGGCCACCGGCAGCGGTTCGAGATCGATTTCCACCAGGCCGGCGCCGTCGGCCGCGATGGCGGGCGTGTCGGCAACAACCACCGCGACGGCTTCCCCCACATGACGCACCGTGTCGTGGACCAGCGGTGGAATGCCGGCCTGAAACATCGGTTTGCCGTCTGTCCCGTTGAAAACCGCCAGCGGCGGCAACTTGCCCAACCCGGCCGCCTGCATTTGCGCCCCGGTAATCACCGCACGAACCCCCGGCAAGGCCAGCGCCTGCGCTGCGTCGATGCCGCGCAGGTGCGCATGGGCTTCGATCGAACGCACGAAGCAGGCATGCAGTTGGCCGCTCACGTCGATGTCGGCGGTATAGGCGCCGCGCCCTTGCGCCAAGGCGCCTTGTTCGTCATGGTCGCCAAAACGGCCCGAACCGAAGCGGATTAAGTCGAAATTCAAGTTGCCGTCTCCAGAGGTAAGGGCGCCGGAAGCTCAGAGTTCCGTGTATTTCTTGCTGGTGCCGCGAGCCAGCTC
>JAYVST010000916.1:0-1524 GCA_043775255.1 Burkholderiales bacterium | reverse complement strand
CCGATATTGGTATGACGCGCATGGCTTTTCTCCCTTTGAGTGGAAATGCTCGATGAACCCGACAAGCGTTTCGTACGAGAGTCGAGTGTAGGCCCGGGTCTTCATTCGTGTCAACCAGCGTCGGCGGGGCGTCCACGGCGACCTGGTATGGCATACCTACATGTCGGATATCCAGACACCGTCGGATGCACGTTTGCTCTATGCGCTTGAGGTGCCGGCCGAAGGTGGGCAAACCGGCTTCTCCAACTTGTACGTGGCGTTCGACGCGATGCGGGCGGACTTGAAGGCGCTGGCCGTGACCATCCTCAACAAGCAACCCATAACAGCGGCGGCTCGCTGCGCAACGGCTTCGACTATCCGCGTGACGTGAGCGTCTCGCCGGGCGTGCTCCAATTGGCCGTGAAAGCCACCGACCCTCAAGCTGGCAATACCTCTGCCACGCTCTTGAGGCGCTTTCCCATTGAGGTCATCGCGACTTTCAAGTCAAAATCCGCCTGAAGGTTAAGCCAGTACTCCGGAGACTGTCCCAAAGCGCGACCGAGCAGCAGCGCCAGCTCTGCGGTGATCGGGCGCGTTCCTTTGAGCACATGCGAAATTCGCATCGGGGCCACGCCTAAACCGCGCGCCAACGCGGCTTGAGAGATACCCAGTTCTTCAAGAGACTCCTTAAGGAATTCCCCGGGGTGTATCGGTGGCAACCCATTCTTGATCACGTTGAACCTCTATCGGTGGTAGTCGACGACTTCAACATCATAGGCATCGCCGTCTTCAAAGCGGAAGCAAATGCGCCACTGGGAATTCACTCGAATACTCCACTGGCCTCGACGGTCGCCGATCAGCACTTCCAACTGATTGGACGGGGGCATCCGCAAATCCTCGACACGCGTTGCGGCGCCCAATTGGCGTGCGGCGTGCACGGGCCGCGCATGGCCACCTTGCTCTTCACCAAAATGCTTTCAAGCGGCCTGCCGAAACGTGAGCCGTATCCTTGTCCCGAGGACGTGCAACATATCAATGAGGGCTTCGGCCGAGAAGAGATCGATCTTTCCCCGCACCAGGTCTGACACTCGAGGCTGGGTGATCTTCAGTCGTGTGGCGGCTTCTGCCTGGGACATGCCGGATTCCGCGATCTTCTTTTGTACGGCTCGCAAAAGTTGCGAGCGTACCTTCATCGCCTCGGCTTCGCCAGGCGAATCCTCGATTGCATCCCAGACGCTCGAAAATCGCGCTGTCTTTTCTTTCATCGCATGCTCCTGGTCAATTCGTCCAACCGAGCCTTCGCCAGCGGAATGTCCGACAGCTCGGTCATCGGTAGATGCGGGCCATCTGGTGTGCATTGGTTGATGATGGATTTTCTCCGGCGGCCAAATCTGTTGACGGTGCCGCGAGCGCGGCAACTGCGAACCTCATGCCATGCCGATCGGTTCGGCCAGCGGCGTGCGCAACGTGCCGGGACGCTCCCGCATCATCTGCTCCAATTCGTCGCGCACGCCCTTGACCTCGGGATCGTCGAAGCGGTTGTGC
>JAYVST010000915.1:0-2355 GCA_043775255.1 Burkholderiales bacterium | reverse complement strand
TGCTTCTTGATCGCGCGCGGCAGCACGTCGGAGAGGAAAATCCAGGTGTTGGTAAAGCCCATCGAGGTGTGCGGCGGCACTTCCACCGGCCCCTTGACGGCCTGGTAGCGCTTGACCATTTCCTTGGCCAGATCGCCCATGCCCGGCTTGAGGGTCTTGGGGTCGAGGACTTGCGCGGCCACCGGGTCGATCGAGTGGAAGTAGTTGACATCGTCGCCGAAGGTCTCGCGCAGCTTGCCGATCTGGCTGTGGCCGGCGCCGTGGCCGATGAGCGCCTTGAATTTGAGGTTCTGCTCCTTGGCCTGGCGCAGGAAGAGCGTGATGTCGGGGTTGTAGCCGGTGTGCAGGATCACGTCCGGCGCGGCACGGCGCAGCTTGGTCACCAGCGACGACAAATCGGGGGCGGTGGCGGCATAGCCCTCTTTCATGACAATCGGCGTGCCGTTGGCCTTGCACTGCGACTCGTTGCCTGCCGCGACACCGGCGCCGTAGGGCCCGTCTTCATAGATGATGGCGACCTTGAGCTTGTCGTGCGGCGTGCCGAATTTCTTGACCGCATGCTCCTTGATGTAATCGCACGAGGCCTGGCCGTACTGGTCGCTGTGCGGCTGCGGGCGGAACACGTATTGCAGGTTCTTGCCCTTGAACACTGCCGACGAGACGCACACCGTGGCCCACATGAACTTCTTGGCGGCATCGACCTTGCCCACCATGGGCACGCATTGCGCGCTGGAGTACACGCCAAGCAGCATGTCGACCTTTTCCTGGTTGATCAGGCGCTCGGCCTCGTTGATCGCCACATCCACCTTGGATTGCGCATCCACATAGATCGGCACGATCTTGTAGCCCTCGACTCCGCCCTTTTCGTTGAACATGTCGATGGCGGACTTGGTGCCGATATGGTTGGCCTCCGAGCCGCCGCCGGCGAACGGCCCGGTCAGGTCATAGATCACGCCGATCTTGAGTTCCTTTTGCTGCGCTATGGCGCTGCCGACGGCGAACACCAGGCCTGCTGCGAGGACGGCGGCGATGCGGATTGCGTTCATCTTGTCTCCTGTTTCAATGGAATGCGGCAGTACGTCAACCTACTTGCCATCTTGCGATCGGCGGAGTCTACCTCAGGCCGGCCAGTCCGAAAGGGTGATGTCTTTTTGCGCTTCGCCGCGCAGGATGCGCAGCGCCGGCTCGCCATATTTAGCGCTGATGCAGCCGCAATACGCGCCACCTTCATCGCGGTAGAGACGCTCGTGATCCTGCAGCGTGCCCCAGCGCGCGCCGGCTTGCGCATAGTGGAACTGCAGCGCGCGGCGCCGGGTCTGCGAACGGTTGTCGTCGGTGAAATGCTGGATCAGTCCGTGGAAGATGACCACGTCGCCAGGCGCCATCGGCACCGCCCGCACCGGCTTTTGCGAGCGGCGCTGCGGGACGATCAGGCAGCTTGCGAGCGACTCCTGCACATGCGGCGCCGGTCCTTCCAAGTGCGAGCCTGGATGGAACTGCATGCAACCGTTTTCAAGCGTCGCCGGATCGAGCGCGATCCAGGTGCCGATGATGTGCGCCG
Source organism: Burkholderiales bacterium (assembly GCA_043775255.1). GTDB lineage: Bacteria > Pseudomonadota > Gammaproteobacteria > Burkholderiales > JAEUOS01 > JAEUOS01. The sequence continues at coordinate 794 of JAYVST010000915.1, read as the reverse complement.
GGTCGCGCACCATGAAGTACGACGCGTCCTGATGCCAGGGCTTGGCCGCGCCGATGCCGGGCGGCTTGACCAGCGCCATCTCCTGGAACAGGGTGCGGCCGATCCCGAAGATGCGATCCAGCACCGCATGCAGGCGGCGCGAATGGGCCGCGGCGGCCAGCGCAGGATGATCGTCGCAAAAACTGTCCAGGCGGCGTACCCGCAGCTCGCGTTCTGCCGGGGTGAGCCCTTGCACCTCCTGGCCCGACTCGTAGTAGAGGTTGGTGCTGCGACGCGCAATGCGTTCCTGCATCAGGTCCGACAAGGCCTCCTTGCAGGCCTCAACATGGGCAGGCGTCACGACGCCGGGCGCCACCAGATACCCTTCACGGCGGTAGTGCGCGACTTCTTCGCTGCCGACTTGCGCTTTTGGCGGTAGATCGCGTCTCATCGGATTGCTCTCCAACGGGGCTCTGCCGGATGGTGCGACAGGTTCGAATGCGGCTCTACCGGTACACCCGGCTTGCGGTCAATCGGCGCTGCTCTTCCGCACGTACCCGATTTCGGCGAGGATCGCCTCCGTATGCGAACCCAGCGCCGGCACGCCATCCATGCGCGGCTCGAACGCCGGATTGGCGCCCGGCGGCAGGAGCGCGGGAATCGGCCCGACCGGGGAGTCGATCTGCCGCCAGCGCTCACGTGCCTGCAGTTGCGGGTGCGCCCACAAATCGGCCATGTCGTTCATGCGACCGTAACCGATCTTCGCTTCATCGAGCCCTGCCATCACCTGCTCCAAGGTCAGGCCGGCGAACACC
>JAYVST010000914.1:0-2480 GCA_043775255.1 Burkholderiales bacterium | reverse complement strand
ACCCACGGCGTGTTCGGGCGCGCCTTCAGTTCCCTCGGGCGGCCGCTTGCGATGATCAGCCAGGACGCCTGCGCGTTCTACAACGATCACGCGATCTATGACGAATACGGCGGTGTCGCCCTCGACTTGGACGAGGGCAATCGCATCGCCGCGGCCCTCGGGCCGAACAAGGGCGCGATCCTGCGCAACCACGGCCTCCTGACCGTGGGCGGCAGCGTCGACGAGGCGGCATGGTGGTACCTCTCAATGGAGCGCAATTGCCAGGCACAGATGCTGGCGGAAGCCGCGGCCCGCGGAAAGCCGCTGCGCCTGGTGCCTGAAGAGTCCTGCCGGCAGGCCTACAGCGTGGTGGGCGCGCCCTATGCCGGCTGGTTCTCGTTCAACCTGCTCTACGACAAGCTCCTGGGCGAGTCGGCCGATTTTCTCAACTGAAGTCGATACGGACGCTCCATGGCAGATCTGATCCTGCACCACTACCCCGGATCGCCGTTCGCCGAAAAGGCGCGCCTGATGCTGGGTTACAAGAACCTGGCCTGGAAGTCGGTATTCATTCCGATGGTCATGCCCAAGCCGGACCTGATGGCGCTGACCGGAGGCTATCGGCGTACACCGGTGCTGCAGATCGGTGCGGACATCTATTGCGATACCGCGCTCATCGCCGATGTGCTCGAGCGCATCGCGCCGACGCCGTCCCTGTTCCCCACTGCACAGGCCGGCGCTGCGCGCGCCATCGCCCAGTGGGCGGATTCGGCCCTGTTCTGGGCCTTGGTCCCTTTCGCCATGCAGCCGGCCGGCATTCCACATGTATTCGCCGGCCTGCACGAAGACCAGGTGCGGGCGTTTGGCGCCGATCGCGCGGCCTTCCGCGGCGCCGCACCGGTGCTTTCGACCGGCGACCTGCAAGGACAGTTGCGTAATTTCGTCGCCTGGATTGATGCCATGTTTGCCGACGGGCGGCGCCATGCCTTAGGCGATGTGCCTTCGATCGCGGACTTTTCGCTCTATCACCCGCTGTGGTTCCTGCACAAGGCGCCGCCGGTTGCGGCGATGATCAATCCCTCCGCGCATACCGTCGCGTGGATGGAGCGCATGGCGGCCGTGGGTCATGGCAGCCCATCCAGATCGAATGCGGCAGAAGCGATCACGATCGCGGCCGCTGCCAGCCCCGCACCAGCGGCCGGGTGCGCCGGCGATTGCCACGAATGCCGGCCCGGCGAACGGGTCGCGGTGTGGCCGACCGATACCGGGCGCGATCCGGTCGAGGGTGAACTCGTCGCCTCCACCGCCAACGAAATCGCACTCGCCCGGCATGACGCCCGTGCGGGTGATGTGGTGGTGCACTTTCCACGCGTCGGATTCCAGTTGAAACGCCTCGATCGTCCCTGACGATCGCCGGCGCCAGAACCGGGGAGACACAGGTTTGAAAACTTTCGCAGGCAGGACCGCCGTCGTCACCGGCGGTGGCAGCGGTTTCGGCCGGGAGTTCGCGCTCCTCGCGCACAAGAGCGGCATGAACGTGGTGATCGCCGATGTAGAGCAGAGTGCGCTCGACGCGGTACGCGCTGAACTCCAGGGGCAGGGCGCGCAGGTTTTGGCGCAGAAAACCGACGTCGCCGACGCCGCATCGATGCAGGCGCTGGCCGACGCGACCCTGGCGCGCTTCGGCGCGCCTTCCCTGGTGTTCAACAACGCCGGCGTCGGCGGCACGGGCGGCCTGTTGTGGGAGAACTCACAGGCCGACTGGGCCTGGGCCTTAGGCGTGAACCTGTGGGGCGTGATCCACGGGGTGCGGCTGTTCACCCCGCTGATGCTGGCGGCGGCGAAAACGGATCCGGGCTTCGAAGGGCATATCGTCAATACTGCCTCGATGGCCGGTCTTTTGACGCCGCCCAACATGGGCGTCTACAACTCGACCAAGCACGCGGTAGTAGCATTGACTGAGACGCTATACCAAGATCTGGGCCTGGTGACCTCGCGGGTTTCGTGCTCAGTGCTGTGCCCGTATTTTGTGCCAACCGGCATATTCCAGTCGGAACGCAACCGTCCGGTCGATCTGCCGGATCGGGGTGAACCGACTGCCTCGCAAAGGATCGCGCGCGAAATGGGCCAAAAGGCCGTGACCTCGGGCAAGGTGTCGGCCGCCCAAGTGGCGCAAATGACCTTCGAAGCCGTGGCTGCGAACCAGTTCTACGTGTTCTCGCACCCCAATGCACTGGGCAATGTGGAAACGCGCATGCGCGCGATCGTCGAGATGCGGAACCCGCCCGACCCGTTCGCTGCCCGCCCGGAAGTCGGCGCGAAGTTGCGGGCGCAATTGCGCGGGGACTAAAAGGGCTGCGGCTGTAGGTCCGCGAGATGCGCGGGCCTGCAGCCGACTTCAGCAACGTCCGGCGCAGTACCTTAGCGCCGTGCCAGGCGCACCGGACCGCGGGTGCGCACGGCAAGCTTGCTTTTCTTGGCCGCAGGGCCGCGAGTGATCT
>JAYVST010000913.1:0-2765 GCA_043775255.1 Burkholderiales bacterium | reverse complement strand
GCCGAAGGTTTCGAATTCCCAGTTCACGCCCTTGAGCAATGAATTCAGATCCATCCCTTCCACGACGGAGAGATTCTTCAGCATCGTCTCGCGTAGCGGTGCCGGGCAGGGCGCGATGCCGAAGCCGCAGTTTCCGATCACCGCAGTGGTCACGCCCAGCGCCGGCGAGGGCGACATGGTGCGGTCCCAGGTGATCTGGGCGTCGTAGTGGGTATGCAGATCGACGATGCCCGGCATCAGGGTCAGGCCGCCAGCGTCGACTTCGCGCGCGGCTGGGCCGGCAACGCGGCCGATGGCGGCGATGCGTCCCCCACTGACCGCCACATCGGCGTCAACGCCGGGATTGCCGAGGCCATCATGGACCCTGGCGCCGCAGATGATGAGATCGTGCATGGATTGTTCTCGCAGGGAAAATACGGATTATCGCGCTATCGCACCTATTTCATTGGCAGGGCGCGCGATCATCAACGCAAATCAGATCAACAATGCCCGCTTTTCCTGAAAAGTACCAATGTCAGCTTTGGTGCAACCTGCGATGAATCGGGTAGATCAAAGTCGGACGCATCTGAAAAACAATACCGACCGGATCGCCAAAAACAACACTCGGGTTGCGAAGCGGCGAAAAACCGGCTACATTTCCAACTTATGGCTCAGCGTATCGCATCCCTCCCCGCCATTGCCCCGTTTTCCGGCAGCCCCGCGCTCGTGCGCGTCCTGGGTCTGCTGCTGCGCCCCGCGCGCTAAAAATCCCCCCACAATTCGGTCGCAGGTCACGCGCACAAAGCGCCTGAAAAGGCATTTGTGCAAGCGGCGCAAGCGCGTCCGGACCCGATCCCCGGCATCCCAAGGAGATACTGCCATGAGTACAGACCGCATCATCATTTTCGATACCACCCTCCGCGACGGCGAGCAGAGTCCGGGCGCATCCATGACCAAGGAGGAAAAGCTGCGCATCGCACGCCTGTTGGAGAAGATGAAGGTCGATGTGATAGAAGCCGGATTTCCGGCCTCGTCCAACGGCGACTTCGAGGCGGTGCGGGCGATCGCCGGGGCGATCAAGGATTGCACCGTCGCTGGTTTGTGCCGCACCAACGACCGCGACATCCAGCGCGGCATCGACGCCTTGAAGGGCGCGAAAGCATGGCGCATCCACACCTTCATCGCGACCTCGCCGTTGCACATGGAAAAGAAGTTGCGCATGACGCCAGACCAGGTGTTCGAGCAGGCCAAGCTCGCAGTGCGCTTTGCGCGAAACCAATGTCCCGACGTCGAATTCTCGCCTGAGGATGGTTATCGCTCGGACATGGACTTCCTTTGTCGCGTCCTCGAGGCGGTGATCAAGGAAGGTGCGACGACCATCAATGTGCCCGATACCGTCGGCTATGCGGTACCGGAACTCTATGGCGAATTCTTCAAGACCATGCGCACGCGCATCCCCAACAGTGACAAGGCCGTATGGTCCGCGCATTGCCACAACGATCTCGGCATGGCGGTGGCCAATTCGCTGGCGGCGGTGACCTTAGGCGGTGTGCGGCAAATTGAGTGCACGATCAACGGCCTGGGCGAACGCGCCGGCAACACCTCGCTCGAGGAGGTGGTGATGGCTCTGAAGACCCGGCGCGACTTCTTCAAGCTTGAAACCCGCATCGATGCCACTCAGATCGTGCCGGCATCGAAGCTGGTGTCGCATATCACCGGCTTCGTGGTGCAGCCGAACAAGGCGGTGGTCGGCGCCAACGCCTTCGCACACGCCTCAGGCATCCACCAGGACGGCGTGCTCAAGGCGCGCGACACCTACGAAATCATGCGTGCTGAAGACGTGGGCTGGAGCACCAACCGTATCGTGCTGGGCAAGCTTTCGGGCCGCAACGCCTTTCGCCTGCGTCTCGAGCAGCTCGGCATCGAGCTCGAGTCGCAAGCCCAGGTCAACGAAGCGTTCGCCAAGTTCAAGGACCTGGCCGACAAGAAGGCGGACATCTTCGACGAAGACATCCAGATGCTGTTCGCCGACCAGACCGACGATGGGTCGAAGGACCACTACAAACTCGTCGCGATGAAGCAGGCCTCCGAGATGGGCGAGACGCCGCATGCGTCCGTCACCCTCACCGAAGGCGGGAGCGAAAAGAAAGCCGAGGCGCAGGGTTCAGGGCCGGTTGACGCCACCTTCAAGGCGATCGAAAGCATCGCCCGGAGCGAGGCGGAGCTGGTGCTGTATTCAGTCAACGCCGTCACCCAGGGCACCGATAGCCAGGGGGAGGTCACGGTGCGGCTGTCGCGCGCCGGGCGCATCGTCAACGGCGTGGGTGCGGATACCGACGTCATTGTCGCTTCCGCGAAGGCCTATGTCTCGGCCCTGAACAAGCTGTTCGACAAGAGCGAACGCCTCAATCCGCAGACCAGCGACAAGGTTTGAAGCGTCGCCACCGTTGCTCGTGAATCGATGCCCTCGCCCGAGTGATCCTCCGGCAAACGGCTCACCCGGAGGGCGCTGCCACGAGCCGCGCCTTCCGGGGCCGCTGGCTTGGGGGGGAAGCGGTTTCGATGGACAGGACAAGTAACGTGACCATTCACTCGGGGGCTATCTCGGCGCCGTGACGCGGTACATTCCGGGTCCTTCCCGAATTTGGAGACAAGAGCAATGGCGACCAATGCAACCCGAAAGAAAGTAGCGATGTTGCGCAGCAAGGCGCCGGCCATGTCGGTCGGCGAGCGCGAAGCGCGCGTCAATCTCGCCGCTTGCTACCGTCTGGCGGCGCACTACGGCT
>JAYVST010000912.1:0-2458 GCA_043775255.1 Burkholderiales bacterium | reverse complement strand
CCTCACCGCGCTGACCCAGCCGACGCCGGACGACCTGGCCGCCGAGATCGCGCGCTGCCGGCAGATGACCGACAAGCCTTTCGGCGTGAACCTCACCATTCTGCCGTCGATCAAGCCGCCGCCGTATGCCGAATACATGCGCGTGATCTTCGAATCCGGCATCAAGATCGTGGAGACTGCGGGCAACAACCCGCGCGATTTCGCGCCGAAATTCAAGGAACACGGTATCACCGTGGTACACAAATGCACCTCGGTCCGACATGCCCTCTCGGCGGAAAAGCACGGCGTCGACATCATCTCGATCGACGGCATCGAATGCGCCGGGCATCCGGGCGAGGACGACGTCACCAACCTGATCCTGATTCCTGCGGCGGTGCGCGCCTGCAAGATTCCGGTGGTCGCCTCGGGCGGCATTGCCGACGGCTTCCAGATGGCCGCTTGCATGGTGCTCGGCGCGCAAGGCATCAACATGGGCACCCGCTTCATGATGACCAAGGAGGCACCGATCCACGACAACGTCAAAGCGGCGCTGCTGAAAGGCACCGAGCGCGACACCAACCTGATTTTCCGCACCATGCACAACACCTCGCGGGTATTCAAGAACGCGGTGTCGGACGAGGTGGTCGCGATGGAGAAAAACGGCGCCGCCTTCGAGGAAGTGCGCCATCTTGTGGCCGGCGCGCGCGGCAGAAACGCCATGAAGACCGGCGAGATCGACACCGGCATCGTCAGCGCCGGCATGGTGATCGGGTTGATCGACGACATTCCTTCCTGCAAGGACCTGATCGAGCGCATCGTGCGGGAGTGCCGCGAAGCGTTGGCGGGGGCGAGCGCGATGGCGGCGTGAGCGATTCGGGATCCCCGACGACCGGTGGGGACGCGTCGGAAGTTGAAATCGTCGGCTACTACTGAGGAGCGGCATCATGACATTTGTAAACGGCATGCGGCCCATCCATCCCGGCGAAGTTCTGCGGGAGGAATTTCTATTGCCGATGAATCTCACTGCCCAAGCCCTGGCGATGGCATTGCGGCTTCCGGCGCCACGCATCAATGACGTCGTACGCGAAAGGCGCGGCATGTCGGCGGATACCGCCCTGCGTCTGGCTCGCTATTTCGGCACCAGTGCCGAATTTTGGCTGGGCCTGCAAGCGGATTTCGACCTCAGGACGGCGCAAAAGGCCGCCGGAAGTGACATCGAGCGCGAAGTTGCACCGATGGCGGCGACGGCTTAGTTCCAAAGCTGTACGACCGAACGCCTTTCCGAGCGATGACGTCAAACACGGCCGCCGCGCGCTAGTCAAGCCTGTAGGCCTCTTGGGAAGCGTACATGCCAGTTCCACCACGAGTACAAGAGCTAATTGACGGAAGCGGCAACAGCTTTCACGCGAAGGTGGCTCGCTGGTTTGCGAACGATGGATGGCGCACCACCATCAGTCCTTACTGGACCAGTCGCAGCAGAAGGCGCGTGAGCTTGACCTGGTTGTGGAAAAGAGTATTCCTATCAATAACAGTTTCGGGGCGCGGCAGGGCGACATTGTTGTCCGCCTCTTCGTTGAGTGCAAGTACGTACCCCGCTATTCCGTCTTCTGGTTCAAAGATAAGAACCGCGACACCATCGAACAGTGACTCTGCTCGGACGGAAGTTTTCGATTGGGCAACAAGTACACAGCAGAACACCACTACCTTTCAACAAGCCCTCGAGTCGCCAAGTTATTCGCTTCATCAACCGCTCGCAGCCAAGATGCCGAGCCGTTCTACAAAGCCTTGAACCAAGCACTAAACGGTCTCGTCTCGCTACGCACTCGTCCCCCACATGCGAGGCAGGCAAACAGGGCGAGCGACGACGTTTTGGCGGTGCTCGACTTCCCTTTAATTGTCTGCAACTCGTTTGCGAACATCTTCGCTGCGGACTTTACTAGTGAAGGACACAATGAAATCCATACCCCGTACTTTGCGATCCAAGACCAGGTCGTTCAAGACCGAATCCGCACTGGACTTTCCCCGTCAACGTCTTGATGTCTTCGATTCGCCGGTCTCGAAGGACGGCATTGCAGAAGCGAAGTGGCCCGACGGATTTTTCGAACGTGTCGCGGGTGGCTGGCAGGGAACGCGGCTTCGACGCGCGCCGCAAGGCGACTTCGCGACCCTGAAGCCGCTTGACTGATGTGACTTCAGAAAAAATTCTGGATTGAGCTACTTGGCACACTCAACGCCACTGTCGGCCCGCGTTACGAGGCACGGTCGTACTTGGAATTCCGAAATTCTCATCCGCAAAATTGCGAGCGCCACGTTTGCTTTCGCAATGTTCTAGCAGCCTGTCGGACTTGGGAATCGTCGGTGCGCAAATCGACCGCGGCGATCCATTTTTCACCGCCTTCTTGCCCCATAGCCGGGCTTTTGCGGCGGCGAATGCGGCAAAAACTGTCCTCGCTGGGGCCGATTTTCGCTATCGACGCCC
>JAYVST010000911.1:0-3679 GCA_043775255.1 Burkholderiales bacterium | reverse complement strand
GAGATGAACTGGTTGACCGACTCCGGCAGCATGCGCCGCACCACCTGCGGCAGGATGATGCGCCACAGAATGAGCCGCTCGGACATTCCAAGCGAGCGCGCGGCCTCGATATGCGCGCGCGGAATCGCCTCGATGCCGGCGCGGAAGGTCTCGGCAAAATAGCCGCTGTAGACCAATCCGAGGCCGATCACCGCCGAGACGTAGGGGTTCAACTCGAAGCGCTGGTGGATCAGGGCGCCGATCAGAAGCGGCAGCACGAAATGGACCCAGATCACCATGATGTAATCGGGCGCGTTGCGAAAAATCTCGACATGCAGGGTGCCGATCCAGCGCACCGCGCGAAAGCGGCTGACGCGCAGCAGCGCCGCGGCCAAACCGGCCGAGAGCGCCAGGAGGGCGGCCGCCGCGAACACGTAGAGATTCACCGCCAGTCCGCGCAGCAACACCGCCCGGAACTCCCAGAACACGGAAACGTCCAGCACCTGCTGCAGCGATTCGGACATGCGGCCTAGCGCAGGTGTTTGGAAATGAACTGGCGCAGGCGCTCGGATTTGGGCGCCGCAAACATTTGCTCCGGCGCGCCGTCCTCTTCGATCAGCCCGTTGTGGAGGAACAGCATGCGATCCGACACCTCGCGCGCGAAGCCCATCTCGTGGGTGACGACGATCATCGTGGTGCCGTCGGCGGCGAGCTCGCGCATCACGCCCAGCACTTCGTCGGTCAGTTCAGGGTCGAGCGAGGAGGTTGGCTCGTCGAACAGCATCACCTTTGGCTGCATCGCCAGCGCGCGCGCGATCGCCACCCGCTGCTGCTGCCCGCCCGACAGCCGCGCCGGATACTCGTGCGCCTTGTCGGCCAGGTGGACGCGCGCCAGGCACGACTCGCCCAGCGCTGCGGCGTCGCGGCGCGAGTGGCCGCGCACGCGCAGCGGCGCTTCCATCACGTTGCCCAGCACCGTCATGTGCGGCCACAGGTTGAACTGCTGGAACACGATGCCCAGATCGCGGCGCATCCGGTTGATCTCCGCCAGCGGGCGCGGCTTGCGCCCCGCGGCGCCGTCGCCGCGATAGCAAAGCGATTCGCCGTCGATGAAAATGTCGCCGGCACTGGGCGTCTCAAGATGGTTGATGCAGCGTAACAGGGTACTCTTGCCGGAGCCGCTGGCGCCTATCATGCTGACGACACTGCCGCGGTAGACATCGAAGGAGACACCCTTGAGTACCTCGAGGGCGCCAAAGCGCTTGTGCACGTCCACCACCCGGATGGTCGGGACATCGCTCATCGGGCGAACACTTGCCAGAGCGTCGCACGCGACCCTATACTGGTGCGCAACGGGCAATCTGGTTCAAACGCGAATTGCATCGCAAGATTGTCGCCTACGCGCGGTCCTACTGGCAAGCTCCTGCAAATGAACCATCCTCCGGCACCCATCGGCGCGTCGATCGACGACATCGACACCCCCGCGCTGATTGTCGACTTGGACGCTTTCGAATCCAACCTGGCGAAGCTTTCCGACTTCGCCCGCACTGCGGGCGTGCGGCTGCGCCCGCATGCCAAGACCCACAAATGCCCGGTCATCGCCTTGAAGCAGATCGCCGCCGGCGCTGTCGGCCAGTGCTGCCAGAAAGTCGGCGAGGCGGAGGCGCTGGTGCGTGGCGGCGTACGCGATGTGCTGGTGAGCAACCAGGTGGTCGGCGCGCACAAGCTGCGCCGTCTCGCGGCCCTCGCGCGCGACGCCCGCATCGGCTTGTGCTTCGACTCGGCCGAACAGGTCGACGCGGCCTCACGCGCGGCGAGCGAAATCGGTGTCGTCTTCGACGCCTTGGTTGAAATCGACGTCGGCATGGCACGTTGCGGCGTGGCGCCCGGCGAAGCTGCGGCGGTATTGGCGGCCCACATTGCGGCGGCGCCAGGGCTCGCCTTTCGCGGCTTGCAGGCCTATCACGGCACCGCACAACACATGCCGACCCAAGCGGCGCGTGAAGCGGCGATCCGCGCGGCGGCGGCCGACGTGCGCGCGTCGCAAGCGGCGTTGGCGCGCGCCGGGCTCGCCTGCGAGGTCGTCAGCGGCGCCGGCACCGGAACGTTCCGCCTCGAATGCGCCGCCGGCGTCTGGACCGAGTTGCAAGCCGGTTCGTATTTGTTCATGGATACCGACTATGCGCGCATCGGCAACCCCGATGGCGGCCGCTACACGGAGTTCCGCCACAGCCTGTTCGTGCTGGCCTCGGTGATGAGCGTGCCCACCGCGGATCGCGTCGTGGTCGACGCGGGACTCAAGTCCACCAGCGGCGAGCGCGGCATGCCCTGGGTGCATGGTCGCGACGACATCGAGGTCACCAGCCTGTCCGACGAGCACGCCAAGCTCATCCTCGGGCCGCAGGCCCCGCGTCTGCGCTTAGGCGACAAGGTCAAGCTGATTCCGGGCCATTGCGACCCGACCATCAACCTGCACGACTGGTTCGTTGCGGTTCGCGGCGACCGCGTCGAAGCGCTCTGGCCGATCGCCGCACGCGGTGCGAGCCATTGAGGGCGGGTTTCCGGCGCTACATTTCGTTGCATCGACATTTCAAGGAGAAACCGGCATGAACGAGACGATCAAGGGCGGCAAGCGCAATTTCCTGATGGGGACGGCCGCCGGGGTGGCCACCGGCATGATCGCCGCAGCGGCGCCGCGCGAGGCGTTGGCGCAGATTCTGGAGACCGGCATTCGCGAAGACTCCAGTCTGGCCAAAGTGCGCAAGGCCGGCCTCATCCGCGTCGGCTATTCGCAGACCGGCCCCTGGTTCTACAAGGATGCCAAGAGCGGGGAACTGGGCGGCATCTACAAGGATGCCGTCGACCGTCTCGCAAAGGAAATCGAGGTCAAGGTCGAGTACAAGGAAGTGACCTTCCAGAATTCCACCGTAGGCCTGCGCCGCAACGACTACGACCTATACGGCTCTTCGCTCACCTACACCATGGCGCGCGCACTGGTGGTCGACTATATCGGCCCGCTGTGGGCCAAGGGCAGCCTGTTGATGGTGCGCAAGGAAAATGCGAAACGCTTTAAGACCTTGGCCGATTTCAACGATCCGAAAGTGACTTTTTCGGTGGTTGCCGGCGGCAGCGAAGAGCCGCGCATTCCGCTGCTGTTTCCCAAGGCCAAGCTCATCACCACGGCCGGCCAGGTGGTACTGGGCGCCGAGCCGGTGCGCGCCAAGAAAGCCGACGTGTGGATGAGCGGCGACAGCGATGTGCTGCTGTTCGCCAAGCGCAATGCGGACTGGGCGCATGTGTTTCAGCCCGAAAGCCCGATCGACAAGCGGCCCAACACCTGGGCGATCCGCTATGGCGATCCTGAGTGGAAGAGCTTTCTCGATTTTTTCTCGGTGTTCCTCACCACCAATGGCGAAATGGATCGGCTGTTCAAGCATCACATGGGAATTCTCGGTGTGGCTTGACAGGCGCGCGCAGTGCCTTGACAAGCGCGCGCACTGCCTTGGCGAGCACGCCTCGGCGCCTGCGGAGGCACACGCGTGATCATCGATTGTCACGCGCACGTGTTCCGCCACTGGCAGGGCGCGTGCGGCCACCCGTCGGCGGCGATCCATCTCAAGTATCTGCAGAAAGTCGTTACCCGCCCGGCAGCGCGTGCATTCCGCGTACGCGACGGCCGCGAGGTCAAGCCGGAAGGCCT
>JAYVST010000910.1:0-4815 GCA_043775255.1 Burkholderiales bacterium | reverse complement strand
GAATTTCTTCGGAAAAATCTCGGCCACCAATCAGCATGCACGCAGACTAACGGAAACCGTTGTCCGTGTCCAGCGAAAAATGTGGGGCAAGATCAGGCTCCAGGCAGAGGATGCGCATGCGCGTGTCCGTCGTCTGGCTCTGGCCCAACGACGCGATGCGCTGATCGAACTCGTTGGCCGGTCGCTTGGGCATGCGGGTCGATCTCGGCGTGCCCGTCCTGCTGCATTTCCCACAGCGGCGGACCGCGGGCCGGCTACTGCGCCGGTGGCGATGTCTTCTCGCCCGGATGGCCAAGAATTTCGCGGAACACGACGACACGGTGCCGTCGGTTGTTGGATAGCCCGAGGCGACGCCTGATCTGAACGAGTCGTCGGCGAACCGTCGTACCGGTTGTACACTTGTGTCCGTGCAGGCCGACCCGATGCCGGCGGCGGAAAGCGAGCGCAGAAACTGCCGTCGAGTGCCAGTCATGCGACTCTTCCGAGGTAACATCGTTGCTGTGTTTCGTTTGCGTGGCGCATACCGGTCCCGCAAGCCCGGCCTGACCAAAAAAAGACAGGGGACAATCTTGAAGACATCGAATATCCAGCCGGATGACGTCGGCGCGCCCGCCTCCTCCACACCGGAAGCAACACCCGGCAGACGCGGCTTTCTCAAGCAGGCCTCCGTACTGGTCGCAGGCGCTTCGGCAGGCGCCGCCGGCACCAGCGCCGCCCAGGACCTCGCCGGCGCCCCCTGGGAGCGCGTCTACGGCGCCCCCTTCGCCGGATATGGCCAACCCTCACGCTACGAGCAGTCGGTCGCACGCACCCTCGGCCGGCCCTACGGCGATCTCGCGCCCGGAACCGGCGCGGCGACCACGCCGCTGGAGGCGCTCGAAGGCATCATCACCCCCAATTCGCTGCACACCATCCGCAGCCACAGCGGCACGCCCGACATCGACCCCAAGCAGCACCAGTTGCTGCTGCACGGATTGGTGGCGCGTCCGCTCGGTTTTACCGTCGAGGCGCTGTCGCGTTACCCAATGGTCACGCGCACGCTGTTCATCGAATGCGCGGGCAACAGCGGTCGCGCGCTTGTCCCGCAACCGCAACAGGTGTCGGCGGGTGCCTTGCATGGCCTGGTCTCGTGCAGCGAATGGACCGGCATACCCCTGCGGGTGGTACTCGAGGAAGCCGGGCTGCAATCGACGGCGAAATGGCTCCTGGCCGAAGGTGCCGATTCGGCGCACATGAGCCGCAGCATCCCGATGGGAAAGGCGCTGGACGACGCCATGCTCGCCCTCTACCAGAATGGCGAGCGCCTGCGCCCCGAGCAGGGCTACCCGATACGCCTGCTCCTGCCCGGGTGGGAGGGCAATATGAGCGTGAAGTGGCTGCGGCGCTTGAAGGCCACCGACGGCCCGACCCACACCAAGGACGAAACCTCGAAATACACCGACCTTCTGTCCGACGGCCGCGCCGAGCAGTTCACCTTCGAGATGGGGGTGAAGTCGGTCATCACCAAACCGTCGTCGACCATGAAGCTGCCGCGCGCAGGCTTCTACGAAATCTCCGGGCTGGCCTGGAGCGGCGCCGGCCGCATCCGCCGTGTCGAGGTGTCCGCCGATGGCGGCGCCGCCTGGCTCGATGCCGTGCTCACGGGCGAAGAACGCGGCAAGTGCCTGGTGCGCTTTCGCGCACCGTGGGAGTGGCGCGGCACACCGGCGCAATTGCAAAGCCGCGCCACGGACGAACGTGGTCAGGTGCAGCCGACGCGCCGCGTGTGGCGGGCGAAATATTCGCCCGAGCACCGCTATCACAACAATTCCATCGTCACCTGGGGCGTCGATGCGGACGGGAGCGTGAAACATGTCTACGCATAAGCCCTGGGTCTTCGCCGCCGCCCTCCTGGCCGGATGCACCGCCGCGCCGCCCGCCGCCGTCAAGGGCCCGGAACTCGGCACGCCGGTCTCCGCCGCCGAAATCGCGCGCCGGGACATCAGCATCCCGCCCTCCGGCGCGGGGTTGCCGGCGGGGAGCGGCAACGCACGCGACGGCCTCATGGTCTACGAGCAGAAGTGCATCGCCTGCCATGGCACGAAGGGCGCCGGCAAGCCGGCCGATGCGCTGGCCGGCGGTATCGGCAGCCTCGCCACAACGACACCGGTGCGCACCGTCGGCAGCTACTGGCCTTATGCAACGACCTTGTTCGACTACGTGCGCCGGTCGATGCCGATCGACAAGCCGTTGTCGCTGTCTAGCGACGAGGTCTATGCGGTGAGCGCCTATGTGCTCTTCATCAACGGCATCGTCGGTGAAGATGCGCAGCTCAACGCGCAGACGCTGCCGCAGGTGAAGATGCCCAATCGCGACGGTTTCATCGACGATTGGGCAGCAAGAAGCGGGCGCTAGCAGCAGCATCATCACCATCAACAGGTCTTTGAAAAAACAGCCCAGGATCAGGTAGATCAGCACCACGGCGGCGAGTAGCACGTATTCGAGAGCCCCAGCGCGCTGACCGATTCCACCAGGCTGCGCGGCAGGCCGAGCGCGCTGACCGATTGCGCCAGCACCACCGCACCGAGGATCACGAAGCCGATCGCGCCATAGGTGGTGGCGCTGTTCACCAGCGCGTGGCCGAGCGCGCGCAGGTCGAGCTCGCCGCAAAAATAGCCGAGCACAATGGCAACCAGCACGCCCAGGCTGGCGGCTTCGGTCGGCGTGGCGATGCCGGCGATGATGCTTCAGAGTGTCGCCACGATCAGCACCAGCACCGCCGCCTGCCGAATCGCCAGCAGGCAGCGCCCGCTTGCGCCACCCGCCGCGGCATGGATGTTGCGCGCTGCGGTCAGGAGGCCGCGTCGCGCAAAAGTCGGGGCGCAACGCAGACGCAGGGCCCGCGCCGCTTAGCGGACATATTGCTTGATGAATTCATAGTAGCTTCTGCTCCCCGCGCCGGAATGGCGCTCCACGGATTGCCTGATCTTCTCCAAGCGGGCGACATACTCCTTCAAGGTGAGTTCGTTGACCCGGCCCACGCGCTCACACGCAACAGCGACACACCAGTCGACTACACCCCGTATTTCTTCGGCGCTCGACACCGATTCGTTCCTGGCGTAGCCGAATTGCCGCTTGACAGCGACCTTCGCGTTCTCAAGCGCGAAGATGCAAAGCGTGTCGGTCAGTTTCGGATTGCGCTCGTACTCGTGCTTGAGGCCAATCTCGATGTCCTGGCAAACATCAAGGTGCTTGTCGTCGCTGAAGTCCATGGCGGTCGGGAAGGTTCAATGAGATCAATGTCGGGCAAGGGCGGCAGCCGCTGGTCAGCGCACGTGCCATTCCATGGTCAGCGGCTTGGCGCCGTTGAGCTCGGCGTATCCCGCGCCGGTGGTGCCGGGCGGGTTGGCGCCGAAGTAGCGCTCGTCCAGCGGCAACGACGCGGGCTGCCAGCGCACGTCGCACGACAGCCGCACCCGCTTGATCGGGGAATGGTTGTCGAGCGAGCCGTGCGCGGTGTACATGCCGAAGAGTGCGATGTCGCCGGCTTCGAAATCGCGCGTCAACAGGCGCGTGCCGCGCTGTTCGGCAAAAGTGATCGCGTCGCTGCCGAAGGCCGCGCGGCGTGTGCTGTCCTGCGAGATGTCAAAACCGATCATCGGGTCGATCAGGTCGCGCAAGCGATTCGATCCCTCGATGACGGCCAGCGGTCCGTCGACAACCGGCACAGCGCCGATCGGCATCCATACCGTGACCACGCGATCATGCGCGCGAGTGAAAAACGGGTAGTCGTAGTGCAGGTCGGTGGCGCGGCCGCGCGCGCCGGCGCGCAGGAACATGTAGTCCTGCGGCCGCGCCGGCTCGTCGAAGATGAGGGACATGATCGCGCGCATCGCATCGCCGTGGGACAGCGCGCGCAGGGTCGGGCCCTCGCTCACCGATTTCCAGAAGCGCCCAAGGTCGGGCTCCAGTTCCGCGCGCCGGCTCGCGCCGGTGGCGATGCCGGCTTCGGCGGGCTGGGCGATCTCGCCGACGCCCGCCATGCGCCCGAACACCTCGCGCCGGGCGGCGTCCACCGCGGCGGGGGGCAGTACGCCCTTGAGATAGAGGTACCCGTCTTCCCCAAGGCGCGCACGCAGCGCCTGCGCGTTGCCCATCAGCGCGGCGCTGTCCTTGAGTTCGCCGATGAGCGCCGGCGGTACCGTGCGACCCTTGACTACGCAGTCCTGCATGGTTTGACTCCCGGAATCTCGCGGCGCCTCACGGCATGATCAGGCCGCCATTGACTTCGATGATCTGGCCGGTCACATAGCCGGCCAGCCTTTCGCTGGCGAGAAAAAGCATCGCGCCCGAACACTCCTCTGCACGCCCCAGGCGCCCCATGGGAATGGCCGCGCGCAATTGCTCGAGCACCGCGGCACTGGTCAGGCCGTCGTGGATCGGCGTGCGGATGACGCCGGGCGATACCGCGTTGACGCGGATGCCGTCGGGCGCAAGTTCGCGCGCAAGCGCACGCGTCATCGTGTTGACGTAGCCCTTGCTGGCCGAATACAGGCCCGCGCCGAGGCTGCCGCCGGTGCGCGCCGATTGCGAGGTCACGTTGATGATGGCGCCACGTCCCTGGCGCCGCATCAACGGCACCACCTGCCGGCAGAGCGCGAGCATGGAGCGCGCGTTCAAGTGGAAGACGCGGTCGATCATCGCGTCGTCGGCGTCCATCAACGGGTCGCGCCTGACCATGCTGCCGGCGTTGTTGATCAGCACATCGATGCGGCCGAAGTGCCGCTCGACTTCGTCGGCCAGACGCTTGAGCTGCGCGGTATCGGCCACGTCGGC
>JAYVST010000909.1:0-3133 GCA_043775255.1 Burkholderiales bacterium | reverse complement strand
ACTGTCAGGGAGGCGATCAGGAGCGAGGCCCAGAAGCCCATTACCGTGCCGCCGAATCGCGCAACCACGGAGTAGGCGACGTAGATACCCAGCATGTAGAAGGAGCCGTGCGCGAAGTTGACAATGCGCGTTACGCCGAAGATAAGCGACAGGCCGACGGCAATGAGAAACAGCGTTGAGGCGCCGGCCAGTCCGCCGAGGAACTGGACGGCGAATGCATCCATGCTCATGCGCGCGCTCGATGACCGTGGAGATCAGTGTTGCGGCCGCGCGCAGGCGGCCGCAGCGACAGCCTGGCCCGGATCAATCGGCAGGCCGCAGCTTCTTGATTTCGGCGTCGGCCGGAAAGTATGCGGCGCCGTCGTAATACTTGTAGTCCTTCATTTCGCCCTTGCCGCCGCGCAGCGTGGTCTTGCCGACATAGGCGCCCATGGTGGACTGGTGATCCAGTGCCCGGAAGGTCACTTTTCCGAACGGCGAGTCGAAGGTCAGGCCGCGAAATGCCGTGATGAGCTTCTCGGTATCGGTAGAGTTGGCCTTCTTGAGCCCGGCTGCGAGCGCCTTGATGGTCGAATAGCCGACTACGGAACCGAGGCGCGGATAGTCGTTGTACTTGCGGTGATAGGCGATGAAAAAAGCCTTGTGCTCGGGCGTGTCGATGCCGTACCACGGGTAACCGGTGACCAGCCAGCCCTCGGGCGTTTCATCCTTCAGCGGGTCGAGGTACTCCGGCTCGCCGGTGAGCAGGCTGACTACTTCGCGCCCCTTGAACAGGCCGCGCGTGTTGCCTTCGCGCACGAAGCGGGCGAGATCGGCGCCGAACAGCACGTTGAAAATCGCATCCGGCTTCGCATCGGCCAATGCCTGCACCACCGCGCCGGGATCGATCCGCCCCAGCGGCGGCGCCTGCTCGGCGACGAACTCGACGTCCGGTTGCGCCTTCTTGAGCTGTTCCTTGAAGGTCGCCACCGCCGACTGGCCGTATTCATAGTTGGGATACACCACGGCCCAGCGCTTTCTCTTCATCTTGGCGGCTTCCGGCACCAGCATCGCCGCCTGCATGTAGGTGGAGGCGCGCAGGCGGAAGGTGTAGCGGTTGCCGTTTTGCCACACGATCTTGTCGGTCAGCGGCTCTGAGGCCAGGAAGAAGGTTTTCTTCTGCTTGGCGAAGTCGGTCAGCGCCAGACCGATGTTGGACAGAAAGCCGCCGGCCAGCAGATCGACCTTTTCACGCGAAAGCAGCTCCTCGGCGACGCGCACGGCGTCGCCCGGATTGCCGCCGTCATCGCGCAACACCAGTTCCAGCTTGCGCCCGTTGATGCCGCCGGTCGCGTTGATCTCCTCGACGGCAAGTTCCATCGCCTTCTTGTAGGGCTCGAGAAACGCCGGCTGGCCCTTGTAGCTGTTGATCTCGCCGATGCGGATCGGCTTCTGCTGCGCCTGGGCGGCGCCGCACGCCAGAACCGTCACGGCAAGGGCCTGCACCAGCTTCTTGAAAATAGACATCCTGATTCTCCTTCGGTGAGTCAATTGATCGTATTCGATTGCGTGAGGGCTGCGGCCGGCAAATTCGGCGCCGCGGCCGCCGCGCTCGCTTCTTCTGCGGCGATCAGCCTGGCCACCGTGCGGCGCAACCGGACACTTCCGGAATCAAGCGCCAGTTTGACACGCTCGTTGACAAACGGCGTGCGCTCGGCTTCCTGAATCGCCTCGAGCACCTCCTTGTCCTCCGCAAAGGCGACCACGAACTGGTCGGTGATGTCGGATGACACGCGGGCATCGGTCTGGGCGAAATTGCGCAACTGGAACCAGAAGTAGTGCGTGGACTCCTCGGTCTCGGGTGTCAGGAAATGGCTCGAATAGATGCGCATGCCCGCGTCACGCGCTTCCTCGGTGTGCGCCATGCCGGGCAGGTCCGATCCGAAATCGACCACTGCGATCGAGGGCGGATACAGCCAGTAGTATTGCCAGCGGTCGACATTGCCGGGCCATTTTCCAAAACGCTGCAGGACCGGCGCCGCCGGGGAATTCGGGGTCCAGCGCGTCACCAGCAGGGTATCGCCGATCTGCGTGGTTTCGACCGGAATGTCGGCCATCGCCGCCGTGCCGAGGGTCGATTCGTGCACATAGGTGACATGGGCAGGATCGACCAGGTTCTCGGTCAACAACTGGTAATTCGCCTTGACGTGAGTGTAGGGCCCGCACGAAAGTCCCCAGGCTGGATCCTCACCCTGCGATTTGGCCCAGCGCGCGAGCTTGTCGAACAGCTTCGAGCTATCCGCCAGTGCAGGATCGCCGGGCCACACCCACACCATGCCCAGATGCTCGGTCACCGGAAAGCTTCGCACCCGCGCCGCGGGCGGAATGCGGTCCTGGCCCGGCGCCCGAACGCAGTTGCCGCTGCAATCGAAAGTCAGTCCGTGGTAGCCGCACTCGATGGTATCGCCGCGCAAGCGGCCCCTGGAAAGCGGCAGGAGGCGATGCGGGCAGCGATCCAGCAAGGCGGCCACTGCGCCATCGGACTTGCGGTACAGCACCAGCGGAAGCTCGAGGATGGTGCGCGCCAGCAGGTTGCCGCCGACCTCGCCGGCCCAGGCGGCCACATACCAGCAGTTCCTCAGGAAGGCCATGGTCGTCAGGCGATGTCGGCCGACTTCAGGCGCTTGACGCCGGCACGACCCATGTCGGCCCAGGCCTTGGCGAGCGAGCCGTTGAGGTCGATGCCGCGGCAGGCGTCTTCGATCACGGCCGCTTCAAACCCGGCCTTGCGCGCATCCAGGGCGCTCCATGCCACGCAGAAGTCGGTGGCGAGTCCAGCCAGGTACACCCGCTTGATGCCGCGCGCCTTCAGGTAGCCGGCAAGCCCGGTGACGGTCTTGCGGTCGGCTTCAAGGAACGCCGAATAGCTGTCGGTGTCTTTGTGGAAGCCCTTGCGGATCACCAGTTGCGCATGCGGAATCGACAGGTCCTTGTGCAGGGCCGCGCCGTCGGTGCCTTGCACACAATGGTCGGGCCATAACACCTGCGCGCCGTACTTGAGCTTGACTGTCTCGAACGGCTTCTTGCCTTGATGCTGCGAAGCAAATGACACGTGGTCGGCCGTATGCCAGTCCTGCGTGACGACGACGTTCCC
>JAYVST010000908.1:0-2059 GCA_043775255.1 Burkholderiales bacterium | reverse complement strand
GCCGGGGTTGTTGCCGCCGGCAATCCGCTCGCGCATGGTGGCCGGCGTCAACGGGCTTGTCATGCATGTGCTGGAAGCCGGCTTCGAGAGCGCCGGCCGGCCCTGCGTGCTGCTGCTGCACGGCTTTCCCGAACTGGCGTACAGCTGGCGTCGCGTCATGCCGGCGCTGGCCGATGCCGGTTACCACGTGCTCGCCCCGGACCAGCGCGGCTACGGCCGCACCACCGGCTGGAGCGACGACTACGACGGCGATCTGCGTCCCTTCTCGATGCCGGTACTCGCGCGCGACGCGCTCGCTTTGCTGCATGCTTTCGGCCATCGATCGGCGGCGGCGGTGATCGGCCACGATTTCGGTTCTTCGGTGGCGGCATGGTGTGCGCTGGTGCGGCCGGACGTGTTCCGCAAAGTGGCGTTGATGAGCGCGCCGTTCGCGGGGCCGCCGGCGTTGCCGTTCGGCAGCGTCGGCAGCGACGTCGGCAGCGTCGACGGTCCCGCCGTCGACAGTCCCGCCGTCGATGATCGCGCCGTCGGCGATGACGGCGCGGCCCGGACCGCACGCGTGGCTGCCGTGCTTGACGATCTCGCGCACCTGCCGCGGCCGCGAAAGCACTACCAGTGGTACTACGCCACCCGTGCCGCCAACGCCGACATGCAACACGCGCCGCAGGGCTTGCATGCCTTCATGCGCGGCTACTACCACGTCAAGAGCGCGGACTGGCAGGAAAACCACCCGTACCGGCTTGCGGCGTGGTCGGCGCAAGACCTGGCGCAGTTGCCCACCTACTACGTGATGGACGCGGGTCGGACGATGGCCGAAACCGTGGTGCCGGAAATGCCCTCGGCGGCCGCAATCGCCGCCTGCCGCTGGCTGCCCGACGCCGAACTCGCGGTCTACAGCGCCGAGTACGCCCGCACCGGCTTTCAGGGCGGCCTGCAGTGGTATCGCTCGCGCATCTCCGGGCTGTGCGATGGCGACATGCAGCTCTACGCCGGCGCGACCATCAACGTTCCGGCCATCTTCATTGCCGGCAAGAACGATTGGGGCATCTACCAGAAGCCGGGCGATTTCGAAGCCATGCAGACGCGTAGTTGCACGCGCTTCGAGGGCGCGCACCTGATCGAAGGCGCGGGCCACTGGGTGCAGCAGGAGCAGGCGGCGGCCGTGAGCGCGCTGTTGGTCGATTTCATCGGCAAGGCCTGAAGGGCAAGCGCTGTACGGGCGTGATCGACGCTCGAATACAGGCGTGATCGACGCTCGAATATCGTATAGGATCGACGAGCGGTATTTCTCCGGAGCCGGCTAGTGAAATGCGTTTTCCTGCTGTTCGATTCGCTCAACCGGCATGCGCTGTCCTGCTACGAGGCGGAGGCGCGGCCGACGCCCAATTTCGAGCGCCTGGCACGGCATTCCACCGTGTTCGAGCGCCACTTCGTCGGCAGTCTGCCGTGCATGCCGGCTCGGCGCGATATCCAGACCGGCCGTCTCAATTTCCTGCACCGTGGCTGGGGGCCGCTCGAACCCTTCGATCATTCGCTGGCGGCCCTGCTGCGCGACAACGGCGTCACCACCCATCTCATTACCGATCACTACCACTATTTCGAGGACGGCGGCGCCGGCTTCCACGGCCGTTACTCGTCCTGGGAGTTCATTCGCGGGCAGGAAAAGGACAAATGGCGACCGGCGATCGACACCGATAGCACGCGCTGGGCCGAGCGGTTTCACCAGCGGCAGCACGACTTCTCGTCCGACATCGATTCCAAGCTGCCTTACTACGTCAATCGCGATCATCTCGAAGCCACCGGTGCGTTTCCGCTGGCGCAGTGCTTCGAGGCCGCGAGCGGGTTTCTCGACGCCCATGCGCGCGACGACAACTGGTTTTTGCATCTGGAGTGTTTCGACCCGCATGAACCGTTTTTCGCGCCTGAACGCTTCCTCAAGGACTTTCCGGACGCGCTCGCGGGCAAGGTGTTCGACTGGCCCAGCTATGGCCGGTCCGATCTGGAGCCGGCGTTGCTGCGCGCCCTGCGCGCCAACTACGAGGCGCTGGTAGCGGCCTGC
>JAYVST010000907.1:0-3379 GCA_043775255.1 Burkholderiales bacterium | reverse complement strand
AAGGAAATGGGCTACAACGAGAACTTCGTCGAAGTTGCCACCGAGGCGTTGATTGTCTACATCACGCGCCGGGCGTCGCCGGACAAGGCCTGAGAACGCCCTGAGTGGACACTGCGGCCTATTTTCAGCCGACGCTCCCCAAGTCCGACAGCCGCCAGGGGAATTCCGAATTCAAGGCACCACGCCCGGGATCTTATCGAGATTCACATCATCGATCTGGTCGGCGTTCATGAACTGGTGGGCGTACTTGAGATACACCCTTTCACGAATGAACACGTCGAACAGGTCCGGGTCGATGTGCCCGTTAAGCTTGAACTTCCCCAGAATCTCGAGGGACTCGGTCAGCGTCTTGCCTTTCTTGTAGGGACGATCGGGCGCGGTAAGCGCCTCGAAAATGTCGGCGATGCCCATCACGCGCGCCTGCACGCTCATTGCGTCGCGCTTCAAGCCCTTCGGATATCCCTTGCCGTCCATCCGTTCATGGTGACCGCCGGCGTATTCAGGAACGTTCTTCAGATGCTTGGGCCAAGGCAAGGCCTCGAGCATCTTGATCGTAGCGACGATGTGATAGTTGATCACCTCACGCTCTTCCTGGGTCAGCGTGCCGGCACGCACGATGAGGTTCTTCACCTCGTCATCGCTCAGGAAAGGCGCGTCCTTGCCGGCGACATCGGTCCAGCGGTATTGGGCAATCTTCTTCACGCGGGCGATGTCATCGTCCCGCATGAATTCCCCGCCGATATTGGTGCGGCGCAGAAGCGCGCGGTCTTCCTCAAACCGGCGCAGCCGCTCGGCGTGTTCCTTTTCCGAAATCTCGCCCTTAAGCCGCGCGATCTCCGTGTCGCGCTTCAACACTTCGAAGCGCGTATCGATCAGGTGCACGCGGTCGAATATTGTTTCAAGCTTGGTTGCCTTGTCGACCACATGTACCGGGGTGGTGACCTTGCCGCAATCATGCAGGAGGCCCGCGATCTTGAGCTCGTAGCGATCGCGGTCGCTCATGGTGAAGTCTTTGAGGGGCCCCACATCGGTGTTGTTGACCGCTTCGGCCAGCATCATGGTAAGCGTGGGTACCCGCTGACAATGCCCGCCTGTGTAAGGCGACTTCTCGTCGATCGCCGTGTTCATCACGTTGATGAATGATTCGAATAGTTGCTCGAGCTGCAGGATCAGGTTGCGGTTCGTAAGTGCTATCGCCGCCTGCGAGGCAAGGCTTTCCGCCAGGCGCTGATCCGCATCGGAAAACTGCGTGACGTGTCCGGTTGCGGGATCGATACGATTGAGCAGTTGCAGAACACCAATGATCTCGTTTTCGTGATCGCGCATCGGTATGGTGAGGAACGATGTCGAGCGATAGCCGGTCTTCTTGTCGAAATTGCGCGTGCCGGAAAAGTCGAAACCGTCCGCCTCATACGCGTCGGCGATGTTCACGGTATCGCCGGTCAACGCCGCGTACGCGGCCACCATCGACATGTTCGGCCGGTTTTCGTCATCGTGGAGCTTGATCGGGTAGAACGAAATCGCGTTGCCTGTCGTTCCACCCAGGGCGATGCCGAGCGAATCGTTGAGGACGATCTCGAACTGCAGTTTTTCGCCGTCGATCAGCCGATAAAGCGTGCCGCCGTCGGCATTGCTGATCTCCTTGGCCGCGCGCAGGATCTTCTCCAACAGCGCATTGATGTCGCGTTCCTGTGACAACGCCGCGCCCACAGCGTTGAGTTGCTCAAGGCGGGTGAACAGATCCTCGACGGTTGCCACGGCGCAGGGATCGCTTCGGTGTCTACTTTATGCAGACTGTGCGAACCTGCTTCAGGTCCGTCACGCCCATCAGCACCTTCTCCATGCCGTCCATCTTCAGCGTGCTCATGCCGTCTTCGACCGACGTCACGAATATATCCGAGACACGGCCTTTTTCCTGAATCAGTTTCTTCACACGGTCGGATGCCACCATCAATTCATGCAGGCCAACCCGTCCCTTGTAGCCGCTGCCGCCACATTTGTCGCAGCCCTTGGCCCGGTACATGTAAAGCTTGCCGTCCTTGCCGTACTCCTGCAGCCAATAGTCGTAGAGCTTCTTGAACTGCACCTGCGGATCCTGTTTCCAGGCAGGGGTCTTGACGAGTTCCTCCGCGTATTCGGTGATGAAGGACTTCAACTCGATGGGGTCCGGGCTATAGGTCTCCTTGCACTCCTTGCAAAGACGCTTGGCCAGGCGTTGCGCGAGAATGCCAAGCAGTGCGTCGGAGAAGTTGAAGGGATCCATACCCATGTCGAGAAGGCGGATCACGGCCTCAGGGGCACTGTTGGTGTGCAGGGTGGCAAAAACCAGGTGCCCGGTGAGGGAAGCCTCGATGCCAGTGCCGGTGGTTTCGGCATCACGCATCTCGCCCACCATGATGATGTCGGGGTCGGCGCGCAGGAACGCCCTCATCACCACCGAGAAATCCAGCCCCGCTTTCTTGTTTACCTGGACCTGCCGCAAGCCTTTCTGGGTGATTTCAACCGGGTCTTCGGCGGTCCATATCTTCGTGTCCGGCGTATTGAGAAAGCCGAGTACCGAATGCAGCGTGGTGGTCTTGCCCGAGCCGGTCGGGCCGCAAACGAAAAACAGGCCGTAGGGCTTGCTGACGGTCTTCTTGAGCACCTCCAGATTTTTCTTCGTGACGCCGAGACTGTCGATCGGGATCGGCTCGCCGGCAGCCAGGATCCGCATGACGACATCCTCGA
This sequence comes from Burkholderiales bacterium, assembly GCA_043775255.1. Taxonomy (GTDB): domain Bacteria; phylum Pseudomonadota; class Gammaproteobacteria; order Burkholderiales; family JAEUOS01; genus JAEUOS01. The sequence goes on along the minus strand of JAYVST010000907.1, from coordinate 652 downwards.
CGCCGCCTGCGGTCGGGATGGTCGCGACCCGCAGTTCGATGTCAAGCGGTCCATACTTCTTGAACTTGATCTTTCCGTCCTGCGGCCGGCGCTTCTCGGAAATGTCGAGGTCGCACATGATTTTCAGGCGCGCGACGATGGCATTGCGGTAGCTCGCGGGAATTTCGATGTAGGGGCCGAGCGAGCCGTCCTTGCGGAAGCGGATTTCCGTCTTCGCCTTGCCCGGATAGGGCTCGATATGTATGTCGGACGCGCCCTGGTTGTAGGCGTCGATAATGATCTTGTTGACCAGCTTGACCAGTTCGTTGTCGGCCGCCGCGTTGAACTCGTCACCGCCGTCGATTACCGGCTCGTCTTCACCGTCGGTGATGGCGCCGAGAATGGAGTCGATATCGCCGCCGCTTAAGTCCTCGCCGAAGAACGCATTGAGCGTCTGCTTGAACTCGGTCGCCGTGGTGACCTTGTAGACCACCTTTGAAGCACGCGGGAAAATGTTGTTGACGATGCGCGAGCTCTTGACTCGCTCGGGATCCAGGCAGAGCACCACCAGCCCTTCCTTGGCGTCATCGATAGGCACCCATTGGCTGGACTCGACATAGTCGCGCTTGAGATTCCTGAGCAAGTCGCCCGGTTTGACCCGGTCTGCCTTGAA
>JAYVST010000906.1:0-4573 GCA_043775255.1 Burkholderiales bacterium | reverse complement strand
TGCGACGCAGGCGCTTTCCCCTCAAGGCCCGCACGAATGCTTACGCTGCGCGGTGCGTGACGCCGTGAATCATCCGACCTTGCGGCGACGGCCGCCACTGCCTCCGATGCGGGTGACGCCGCCAACGCACGCGTAATCGAGGCGCTGATTGTATGCGATCGATACCCCTTGCGACTGCCGATACCGCGGCATCCCGGTACCGCGGCGCGCGTGCGCGGTGGCCGTCCCGTATCACCTCCGCGCGAACGGCAAAATGCTTTTCTCGTGCCGTCCGGCCCGCCATACCGCGCAATCCGTCCGGCCTGCCGCGTGATGCTGCGGCGCTCGCCAGGGTGCGGCTCAGGCAGGATCCGGCGCGTGCCGGGCATGCCAGTGGCGCGCGATATCGATGCGCCGGCACACCCACACCGCAGGATGCGCGGCCACATGATCGAGGAAGCGCTCAAGTCCGGCAGCACGGCCCGGATGGCCGGTCAGGCGCATGTGCAGTCCCACCGACATCATGCGGGGTCGCGTAGCCCCTTCCTTGTAGAGCATGTCGAAACTGTCACGCAGGAAGGCGTAGAAATCATCCCCCGTGGCGATGGCGCCGCGACTGAACTTGGCGTCGTTGTTGGTCAGGCTGTACGGGATCACCAGGTGCCCCCGACCGTCCACGCGAGTCCAGTACGGCAGTTCGTCGGCGTAGGAGTCCGAGTCGTACAGGAAGCCGCCATGCTTGACCAGCAAATCGCGCGTGTGTTCGGTGGGCGCGTAGCGGCAATACCAGCCTGCCGGCGCCGACCCGGTGGTGCGTTGAATCGATGCCACCGCCGCGGCGATTTCGGCGGCTTCGCGTTCCGGCCCCAGGCCCTGCATGCGCAGCCAGCGCAGGCCGTGACTGCACACATCGAGGTCCATCGCGCGCAGCGCGGCGACCACCGCCGGATTGCGCTCGAGCGCCTGGGCACAGGCGAACATCGTGGCCGGCATCGCGCGTTCGCGCAACAGGCGCAGCACGCGCCAGATGCCGACCCGGCTGCCGTACTCGAACATCGATTCGGCCCCCAGGTCGCGCCCCGCGAAGGCGCCCGATCCGCCTTCGGTCAAGCCGGATTCGGTCAGAGCGTCGCCATCCTCGAAGGATGGCTCCGAGCCCTCCTCGTAGTTGATGACGAGGTTGAGCGCAAGGCGAGCTTCGCCCGGCCAATGCGGGTGAGGGGGTTCCGGGCCGTAGCCGACAAAATCGCGCATCGGTTCACTGTACCGAAGATACGTCCGCCTTGCAGGCATCAAGCTCCTGAACATTCCGTACAAGGGCGACGCCGACGGGTTGCAGGCCCTGCTCGGCGGCCACGTCATGGCCCTGAGCAGCTCGACCAGTTGGGCCGCGCATGTGGACAGCGGCGCCTGCCAGCTCTTAGCCAGCTATGGCGGCAAGCGGATCAGGCGCTGGCCGGATTCGCCGACCCTGCGCGAACTCGGCTACGACACCATCCCGGACTCGCCGTTCGGCATCGGCGCACCCAAGGGCATGGAGCCTGGACTGGTCGCCCGCCTGCAGGACACATGGCGCCTGACCCTCGCGGATCCCGCGGTGGTCGCCGTGCTGGACAAATACGACATGCCCGTCAACTACATGGGCACGACGGAATACACGCGGTTCGCGCAGGAGACCTTCGACTCCCTCAAGGCGATGCAGAGCCGCCTTGGCTTGGCCGCCTGACGGGAAGGGCGACCCCGGCACGCCGCACGCAAGCCTGGTGCGACGCCATGATCAAGCCACACGCGTGGCCCATCGAAGCCGGCGCAAGACAGGCGCGCTGCAATGCCCCTCCGAAGTACGGCGTGTGCGCCGTCGCATGCGCAGAAACACCGCACCCGATTCCGCAACCTGCACGCCGCCTATTTTTCTGCGGCAATACCCGTGGCGCGGATCAACTCGCCCAGACGCACGATCTCGCGCTTGATACGCGCGTCGAACTGCGCGGTGCTGCCGCCGACCACGTCACCGCCGGCGGCGCTGAAAATCTCGCGCAGGGCGGGATCCCTGAGCGCGCGCTCGGACTCCTGCTGAATCCGCGCGATCACCGCGGACGGCGTGCCGGCGGGCGCCATCAGGCCGAACCATCCGGTCAGTTCGTAATCCGCGATGCCGAGCGCTTCGGCCACGGTGGGCACGGCAGGCAGGACGGGCGAGCGCTTCGCGGACGTGACCGCCAGCGCCTTGAGCTTGCCGCTCTTGACGAACGGCAGGGCCACCGGCAGGTTGACGAAGCCCAGTTGCAGGGTGCCGCCGATATGGTCGGTGGTGGCCTGCGCATTGCCCTGGTAGGAAATGTGGGTGATCTTCGTGCCGGTCTTCAACCCCAGCAGTTCGCCGGCGAGGCGGCCGGAACTGCCGCCGCCGGGGCTGCCGTAGTGGAACTTGCCCGGGCTTTGCTTGAGCAGTTGCACCAGGTCCTTCATCGAGCTGGCCGGCACATCCGGATGCAATGTCACCACGTTGAGCATTTCGGCGATTTCGATGATCGGCGCCAGGTCCCGCGCCGGATCGAACGGCATGTTCGGGTATATGAGCGGGTTGACCGCCAGGGTGATGCCGTTGATCAGCAGGGTGTGGCCGTCGGGCGCGGACTTGGCCACATAGTCGGTGCCGATATTGGTGCCGGCGCCGGGCTTGTATTCGACGACAACCGATTGGCCGAGCGTGCCTTGCAGGCGGCTGGCCAGTGCCCGCGCAAAAATGTCGGAGGTGCCGCCGGGGGTGGCCGGGACGACAATCCTTACCGGTTTGGACGGGAACTGCTGGGCTTGTACGGCGGGAGCGAGCATGCACAGGGCCAGGCAGGGCAAGCCGGCGAGAATCAGGTTGCGGCGCATATGCAGGACCGTAAGGTGGGGAACGCGATTATCCGCGATCCGTAAAAGCCCGATGGAACCGGCCCGCGTGTGGCGAATTCCGGCACAAAGCTAAAGGAGTGGCGCTCGCGGCGTCTGCGGCGAAACCATCAGGCATGCGCCACGGCGCTCAGGGTTCAAATTACCCGCTTCCTGGCCGGCCGCCATGTACGCCATGTACGGCCGGACTTTCGGACAACGCACCGCGCGCGCACTTGGCGCGGGTAGGCTGCCAGGAGTCTGTGCGGCAGAAAGGTGAAAGCGAAGTCATCTGAAGAGGTTGCTGAGGCATTCAGAGTGAATGACGACGAGCTATTGACCGTATGAACCTGGACAGAGGCTACTGCTGGCGCTTGCACTGCAAGATTGGCTGCCGCAGGGACATCTGGTGGACGCTATCAGTGACTCGATCGATGCGCTGGATCTGAGCGGGTTCTACAAGCGTTGTGAAGGCGGTGGGTCGCGCAACCAGGTGTTCCACGGGCGATGATGGTCAAAGTGCCGATGTACGGCTACGCCTCAGGGGTGTTCTCGTCGCGCAAGATTGCCCCGAAGCTGCACGAGGACGTGGCGTTTCGGGTGTTGGCGGCGGGCAAATTTCCCAAGCACCGCACGCTCTCGATGTCGGCCTTGACCCGCGCCGCCGCCACCGTTGTCTTGTAAATGCCGATCAGCGCCTCGACCCCGGCCACCTGCGAGCGGAAGATCTCGATCCTGTTTCTGTCGATCTCGCCCTGCACCCGCGCGGCTTCCAGTTGCGCCCGGTACACACTGACGGTCTCGACCGCAGCGCGCACCTCGGTCTCGAACACCTGCGTGTCGGTCTTGTAGCCGTCCAGTTGCAGATTCAGCCGCGCCACCTGGACGTTGTAGTAGGCGATCACGGATTCATGGTTCGGAACACGCAATCAAGACTATGAGCAATGATATTTGGCAATCCATTTTCGACGATATCGCTTCGGCTTGCATATAGCTCGAACGGGTCACACCTGCCTCTCGCCAGCCCCGGCAAATCGCGGCGCCGCGGGATTCGGAAAAAACAGTCCGCCTCGCATGTCCGCAACCTCGTGCGGCACGAGTCCGCCTGCGCGCGCGTGATCCGCAAGGTAGAATCTTCCATGACATGTGCATTGCCACCGGCATTGCGCAACACGAGCGACATGCAAGACCGGCGCCCGCCGGCGGCGAACTCCTCACCACAAGGCATGCGCGCTTTCAAGGCGAACAAGACGCTCGACTGGCAGCAGGTGATCGATTCCCTGCACCTGGCATCCGACCGCGACCTTGTGCGCTTGCGGGCGGCCATCGACGATATCCTGCTCGATCCGCAGCGCATCGCCGAAATCCGCAGCCGCCTGGTGGTGGGTCAATTCACTCAGTACCTGAGCGAACGGCAGAACCGCGTCAACAGTGGCCGCATCGTCGAAATGACAGCCGATCGGGTGTTGATCCAGACCCCGGACCACAAGTTGCGCTGGCTGCACTATGCGTCGGTCCAGCTAGACCCGCCGGTGGCGCGGCGCCCTGCCGCCCATGTGACGGGGGGCGCGGCGTTCGCGACGGGCGACAAGGTGAGCTATGAAGACCGCGACCTGCGGCATCGCTTCGGCGTGGTCAAGCGCATCAACCGCCTGACCGCCACCGTCACCGGTGAGGCCGGCGACGTACGCATCCCCTACGCGCAACTGCGCCG
>JAYVST010000905.1:0-4253 GCA_043775255.1 Burkholderiales bacterium | reverse complement strand
GCCACCGCCGATCCGCCACCGCCGATCCGCCACCGCCGATCCGCCACCGCCGATCCGCCACCGCCGATCCGCCACCGCCGATCCGCCACCGCCGCGCGCCGCGCGGCTGCCAAATTCCATATCCGCGCCGGATCCAAGGCGAAACCAAAGATATTCATGGAGACCACTGCAATGCGTCCGAACAAGATCAAACAGATGTGGAAGGAAGGCAAGCCCGTCACGCTGGGCTGGCTTTCGATTTCGAACAGCTTTTCCGCCGAGGTGATGGCGCGCCAGGGCTTCGACGCCCTGTGCATCGATCTGCAGCACGGCACCAACACGACAGGCGACCTGATCCACATGCTGCAAGGGGTGTCGCAGACCGACACGGTGCCGGTGGTGCGGGTGCCCTGGAACGATCCTTCGACCATCATGAAGGCACTCGACTACGGCGCCTACGCCATCATCGTGCCCCTGATCAACAACGCCGCCGATGCCGCCGCAGCGGTGGCGGCCTGCCGCTATCCGCCCACCGGCATCCGTTCCTCCGGCCCGATCCGCGCGATGCACTATGGTGGCGCCGACTATCTGGCCAAGGCGGACGGCGAGATCGTCGTCATGGCGATGATCGAAACCAAGGAAGGCATCGCCAACCTCGACGCGATCTGCGCCACCCCGGGACTCGACGCCGTCTACATCGGCCCGGCCGACCTGTCGTTCGCGCTCGGCCTGCCGCCGCGGCAGGACAATCCCGATCCACTGCACATGGAAACCTGCAACCGCGTCTTGGCTTCCGCTCACAAGCACGGCATCAAGGCGGTGATGCATTGCGCCAGCGCGGCCTTCGCCGCCGGCGCCATCAAGCGCGGATTCGACATGGTGATGCTCACCTCCGACATCAACTCGATGGTGGCCGGCGCGAAGAAACAACTGGACGATCTCAAGGCGGCCCTCGGCTGAAACGGGCAAGGGCAGGCCGACATGCGTTTTGCGGATTTCATGCGCCTTTGGGCGATCCTCGGCTTGGCCGCCTGCACAGTGGTCGCGCAGGCACAGGATTGGCCCGCGCGGCCGCTGAAGATCATCGTGCCCTATGCCGCCGGCGGCAACACCGACGCCATCGCGCGGCTGCTCGGACCGCGACTGGCGGATGCGCTCGGTCAGCCGGTGACGGTGGAGAACAAGGCCGGTGGCGGCGGCGTCATCGCCACCGATTTCGTCGCCAAGTCGCCTCCCGACGGTTACACGCTCCTCATGTCCTCGACCGGCCCGCATGTGGTGATGCCGGCCTTGTCGTCGAAGCTGCCGTTCGACCCGCAGAGAGACCTGGCGCCGGTGTCCAATGTCGGCAGCAATGCGCTGGTCCTGCTGGTGCATCCGAGCGTGCCTGCGAAGAGCGTGGCCGAACTCATCGCGTTAGTCAAGCGCGAACCCGACAAGTGGGCCATCGGTTCCGGCGGCATCGCCAGCACCACCCACATGTCGGGCGAGTTGTTCAAGGCGCTCGCCGGTGTAAGCATGACCCACATTCCCTTCAAGGGCGGCGCGCCGCTTTCCATGGCCGCGCTGGCGGGGGACGTGCCGATTTCCTTCAACAACATGTTCGATGCCCTGCAACCGATGAAGACCGGCAAGCTGCGCGGCTTGGCCGTCACCAGCGCGAAGCGTCAGCCGCAGGCGCCCGAGTTGCCGACCCTGGCCGAATCCGGGTTGCCCGGCTATGAGTCCGGGCCCTGGAACGGCATCGTCGCGCCCGGCAAGACACCGCCCGACATCATCAATCGCCTGGCCGGGACGATCCAGAAGATCGTGCGTGATCCGCCGTTCCAGGCCCGCCTGCACGAGATCGGCTCGGTGGCCATCGGCGACACGCCGGAGCAGTTCCGCGCCTACATCAGTGTGGAGCTTGCGCGCTGGAGCAAGGTGGTGAAGGACTCCGGCACTCGGCTCGAGTAGGAAACGGCCGGCAATGACCAGACACACTCAAGTCGGCATTGTCGGCGCCGGTCCAGCCGGCTTGCTGCTGTCGCACATGCTGCGCCTGGCCGGCGTGGAGTCGGTGGTGTTCGAACGCGGCAATCAGGCGCACGTCGGCACGCGCCTGCGCGCCGGCGGCTTGGAGCACGGCGCGGTGGCGCTGCTCGAAGCCGTGGGGCTGGGGCGGCGCCTGCGCGAGATCGGCCTCATCGTCACGGCCACCGATTTCCGCTTCGACGGTCGCGGCCACCGGGTCGACTTCCAGGCGCTGACCGGCCATCCGTTCACCATCTATCCGCAGTACGAAATCGTCGCCGACCTGCTCGACGCGCGCGACCAATCCAGCGGCGCCGTGCTGTTCGACACGCAGGTGACGCGCGTGAGCGGCATCGAGGGCGAGCGGCCGAGCATCCACTACCTGGAAAGCGGCGCCGAGCGGCAACTGACATGCGATTTCATCGCCGGCTGCGACGGCTACCACGGCATCTGTCGGCAAGCCATTCCGGCGGCGCTGCAGAAGGTGTTCGAGGAGAACTATCCGTTCGGCTGGCTTGGCATCCTGGCCGACGTGCCGCCACCCTCGCTCGAAGTGGCCTACAGCTGCCACGAGCGCGGCTTCGCGATGCAGAGTTTCCGCGCGCCGACCATCAGCCGCATGTACCTGCAATGTCCGCCGGACGACAGCGCCGACCACTGGTCGGACGAACGCATCTGGAGCGAGCTGGCGGCGCGCTTAGATGTGCCGCAGCGGCCGCCCATCAGGCCCGGGCCCATCGTGCAGAAAAGCGTGACGGCGATGAAGAGCTTCGTGGTGGAACCGCTGCGCCACGGCCGGCTGTTCTTAGCCGGCGATGCCGCCCACATCGTGCCGCCGACCGGCGCCAAGGGGCTCAATTCGGCAATGGCCGATATTTCCCTCTTGGCGCCCGCATTGGCCGACCACTACAAGTCCGGCAGCCAGGCGCGGCTTGACGGCTATTCGGCAGTCTGTCTCGCGCGCACCTGGCAGGTACAGCGCTTTGCCGCCGAGATGTGCACCCTGTTGCACCGCTTTCCGGGCGCCGGCGACTACGCCTGGCGCCTGCAGCGTGAAAAACTGGCCTACATGACCGGCACACCCACGGGCATGCGCACCTATGCGGAAAGTTTTGTCGGGCTGCCGTTCGGGGCCTGACAGCCACCCACGAAGTTTCACCAGGGATTGGTCGCCATGAAACTCCATGATCGCAGCATCGTCATCACCGGCGCCGCCAGCGGCATCGGCCGCGCGCTGGCCTTGCGCTTCGCCGGCGAGCGTCCCAGGGGGATGGTGCTCGCCGACTTGCCGTCGCAGGCGGCCGCGCTGCACGACCTCGCGCACAGGCTCGGCAGCGACAGTGGCAACGGCGGCGGCGGCGACGGCCGCGGCAATGGCACACACGCGGCCGTCCCGGCCGTCGCGGTGCCCTGCGACGTCGGCACCGAAGCCGGCGTGCAGGCCGCCGTCGCCGCCGCGAATGCGCGCTTCGGCCATGTGGACGTGTTCTGCTCGAATGCCGGCATCATCCGCGACGGCAGCGAGTTCGCCCCCGACAGCGAATGGAACCTCAACTGGCAGGTGCACGTGATGGCCCATGTCTACGCCGCGCGCGCGGTGGTGCCGGGCATGCGCGAACGCGGGTTCGGCTATCTGGTCAATACCGCCTCGGCAGCCGGCCTTTTGACATCCCTGCCTTCGGCCACCTACGCGGTCTCCAAGCACGCCGCGATCGCCTTCGCCGAATGGCTGGCCATCGCCCACGGCGACGCCGGCGTGCGTGTCTCGGTGCTGTGCCCGCAGGCGGTCGATACGCCGATGATCGCCAATCGCACCGGCGCGGCCGCCGCCGCCAACGACGGCGTGATCTCGGCGGCGGCGCTGGCCGATTGCGTGGTGGCCGGCATCGACACGGAACAGTTCCTCATCCTGCCGCATCCGCAGGTGCTGGAGTATCACCAGCGCAAGGCCGGCAACCATGATCGCTGGCTCGCCGGGATGCGCAAATTCGCCGCGCGCATGGGCGTCAAGCGCGCGCTCTGAAGGGTTTCCTCCCGCAAGACCGCGCGGGCCGCGCGATGGAAGTATTCGCCGGCGCTCCCGCGCGGTGGAAGTATTCGCCGACGCTCCCGCGCGGTGGAAGTACTCGACGAGGCTCAGCGGCCGGTGAACCGCGCCGGCCGCTTTTCCACAAAGGCCGAGCGGCCTTCCAGCGCGTCCGCGCTGTCGCGTATGACCGACTGCACCTCGATCTCGCGGCGAAACTGGTCGGCGTAGGTGG
>JAYVST010000904.1:0-1996 GCA_043775255.1 Burkholderiales bacterium | reverse complement strand
GCGGGGCATGTATTTCGCGGCTCAATACCCTGCCTGCGCGTACCCCTGTCAACGCTTCACAGCCGTCCTTACGAACGTCTGCGCATGACTCGGGGCCGCAGTAGCTGGCTAAACTTTCCACGTATGACTCTTTCATTCACAACAACTCGTCGGTTTTAACCGGCGCACGGAGAAACCATGAATCACCGCCGTACCCTGCTGCGTGCCGCGGCACTGACGTCGCTGGTCGCGTCGCTGCCGCGCGCCGCAGCGCAATCGACCGCGTTCCCGTCGAAAACGATCACGCTGGTCTGCCCGCTCGGCGCTGGCGCCTCCATCGACGTGATCGCGCGCATCTATGCCACGCGGGCGTCGGCGCTGCTGGGCGTGCCGGTGATCGTCGATAACAAGCCGGGTGCGGGCGGGGCGATCGCCGCCGGCATCGTGATGCGCGCGCCGGCCGACGGCCACACCCTGCTCATCGCCAGCAACACCTACATCATCGCGCCGCACGTCTACCGCAAGTCGGAATACGACCCGCTCGTAACTTTCATGCCGGTGACAGGCCTCTTCACCACCTGCATCGTGCTCTCGGCGCGGCCGGATTTCCCGGCCTGCAACCTGGCCGAGTTCGTCGCGCTGGCGAAGGCCAACCCCGGCAAGTACACCTATTCCACCTGGGGCGTCGGCACCAGCGCGCACCTGCAGATGGAACTGTTGCGCATGCGCGCAGGCATTGATGTGCTGCATGTGCCGTACAAGAGCGGGCCGGAGGCCAGCCAGGCCACTATGGGCGGGCAGACCGACTTAGGCTTCGACACCGTGTTCGGCGTCGCGCCGCGCCTGAAGGCCGGGCAGTTGCGCGCGCTGACGGTGTTCGCGCCGCAGCGCGCGGTGGTCCTGCCGGATGTACCGACAAATGTGGAGCAGGGCATTCCGGGGATCGAGCAACTGGTCTTTTGCGGGCTGGTCGGGCCGGCCGGTATGCCGCGCGAGGCGATCGACAGACTGGTTAACGCCTCGCGGCAGGTGGTGGCAGACACGGAATACGCGAAGCGCATCCAGGCCTTCGGCGCCGAACCCTTCATGGTGACGCCGGAGCAGTTCCTCAGGTTCCTGCGCGAGGAGGTGGCCAAGGTGCGCGAGGTCACTTCCAAGCTCGCCATTTCGCTCGACTAGGCCGACGGTTGCAGCGCTTGAGCCGCGCCACGCCGATCTCGAATCGATACGGGACACGACTCTTGTTCATCGGCTTCCTGCGCTGCCACCACTGCGCGACGGTGCGCGTATGATGTTTTCACCGGCTGCGTAGCCCAGGCATCCGGCCCACCTACCGGAGACATGTCATGGCAAAGAAAAAGGATTCGAGTGATGGTGTATATCGCGTCACCGAAGTGATAGGAACCAGCAAGGTGTCCTGGGAAGACGCGGCGGCCAATGCGGTTGCTGCGGCGAGCAAGACACTGCGCGACCTGCGTATCGCCGAAGTCGTCAAGCTCGACATGAAGGTCGATGACGGCAAGGTCGCCGCCTACCGCGCGCGTGTACAGTTGTCCTTCAAGTACGACGGCTGAACGGTCGCAGCGTCGCCTTGCAACAACGGCCCCGTGCGCGTTGCCGCAAGTGCCGATCGGGGCGCGGGTCGCGGCCGGGATGAAAGAGCCTGCCTCCGCCGGACGAACATCCTTCGCGCGCGTTTTGCCGGGCATGCCGGGCATGCCGCCGGCACTCGACATCGTCATCGAAATTCCGCGCGGCAGCTTTCTCAAGCGCGGCTCGACCGGACACATCGACTTCATCTCGCCTTTCCCGTGCCCGTTCAACTATGGCTCGGCGCCGGCCTTCATCGGCCAGGAAGGCGATCTGCTCGACGCCGTAGTGCTTGGACCGCGCCTGGCGGCGGGCGCCCTCGTACGCATGCCCGCCTGGGGCGCGGTGATCCTGGCCGACCGCGGCATGACCGACGACAAGCTCATTTGCAGCGCGACACCGGTTGGCAATGCCGAACGCGCGGCCG
>JAYVST010000903.1:0-6544 GCA_043775255.1 Burkholderiales bacterium | reverse complement strand
TTCGCGGCCTACGCCAACGACTGGCGCAAGAAGTACTACGGCATGCCGCTGGTGGTGGTCAAACCCGGCACCACCGAGGAGGTTGCCGCTGTCGTCAAGCTGTGTGCCGCGACCGGTACCGCGCTGGTGCCACAGGGCGGCAACACCGGTCTGGTAGGAGGCGGGGTGCCGGATGGGTCAGGCACGCAGGTCATTCTCAACGTCTCGCGCATGAACCGCGTGCTGGAAGTCGATCTCGTCAACAACACGATGACGGTGGAAGCGGGTTGCATCCTTCAGACATTGCAGGAAACCGCTGCCGCGCAGGGCCGGCTGTTTCCGCTTTCGCTGGCGGCCGAAGGCAGTTGCGAGATCGGCGGCAACATTTCCACCAACGCTGGCGGGGTGCAGGTGCTGCGCTACGGCAACACGCGCGAACTGGTGCTCGGGCTAGAGGTGGTGCTGGCCTCGGGCGAAGTGTGGAACGGCCTGCGCGGCTTGCGCAAGGACAACACCGGCTACGACCTGAAACAGTTGTTCATCGGCGCCGAGGGCACGCTGGGCATCGTCACGCGCGCGGTGTTGAAACTGTTTCCGTTGCCGGCAGCGACGCAAACCGCATTCATCGGCCTGGCTTCGCCGCGCAAGGCGCTGGAACTGCTGAACCACATGAAGCACGCGCTGGGCGAGCGCATCACCGCCTTCGAGCTGATCTCGCACTTCGCCGTTGAAGTACTTGGGCGCTTTAACCCGCAACTGAAATCGCCATTGGCGCAAGCGCATGGCTGGTACGTGCTGACCGACATTGCCGACAGCCGCGAAGCGGCGGCACTGGCGGAGGATGTGGAAGCGGCGCTGGGTTCAGCGCTGGAACGCAAAATCATCGAAGACGCCGCGCTGGCCAAGAACGAGACCGAGGCGAAGCGCATGTGGGACCTGCGCGAAACCCTGCCGGAGGCGCAGTCGGTGGACGGCCGCAACATCAAGCACGACGTGTCCCTGCCGATCTCGAAGATCGCGGATTTCATCGACGCCGTTGACGCGGCACTCGCAGTCGCCTATCCCGGCGTGCGCCCGGTCAACTTCGGCCACCTGGGCGACGGCAACCTGCACTACAACATCACCCGGCCGCTGACCGGCTTCACAGAGAACGAGTGGATGGACAATGCGTCGGAGCCGGTCAACCGCATCGTCCATGACTGCGTGGCGCGCTTCAACGGATCTATATCTGCGGAACACGGCCTCGGACAATTGAAGCGCGAGGAGATCAAACGCTACAAGTCGAAGGTCGAACTCGATGTCATGCGCGCCATCAAGGCGGCACTCGACCCGAATGGCATCATGAATCCGGGCAAGGTGCTCTGACCTCCGCGCCACGAACAGGACATAAAAACCACCATGGCCACTACCCATATCCTCCACGCGGCACCGCTTACCCGCGCCATCCGCGCCATCGTCAAGGGCACCGGCTCGTCCGACCGCGAGGCCGACCTCGTTTCGACCAACCTGGTCGAAGCCAATCTCAAGGGTCACGACTCGCACGGCATCGGCATGCTGCCGCGCTATGTCGATTCATGGAAAGAAGGTGGGCTTACCGCCAATGCGCACGTTTCCATCACCCTCGATTCCAATGCGCTCCTGACACTGGATGGCAACCAGGGTTATGGGCAGGTGATGGGGTACGAAGCGATGGAACTGGGCGCCGAACGCGCCAAGCGCCACGGCGTCTGCGTGGTGGGCCTGACCAACGCGCATCACATCGGCCGCATCGGCCACTGGGCCGAGCAATGCATCGGCCACGGGCTGGTGTCGATTCATTTCGTCAACGTGCTGTCGCGCCCGATCGTGGCGCCGTGGGGCGGCCGCGATGCGCGCCACGGCACCAATCCGTTCTGCGTCGGCGTGCCGCGCTTTCCCCTTGAGGCAGGCCGTGACCCGGTGGTGCTGGACTTCGCCACAAGCAGGATCGCGCAGGGCAAGACGCGGGTAGCCTACAACAAGGGCGTGAAGCTCGAACCCGGCACCATCATCGACATCGACGGCAATCCGACGCTCGATCCGCGATTTACCGTGGTCGAACCGTATGGCGCGATCCTCCCGTTCGGCGAGCACAAGGGTTCGGGCTTAGCGCTGATCTGCGAACTGCTGGGCGGCGCGCTGGCCGGCGGCAAGACCGAGAAGGGCCAGGTCTCGCGTGGCCGCCAGGTATTGAACGGCATGTTCTCCATCATCATCGACCCGAGAAAACTGGGTACCGCGGAAAACCTGGCGCAGGAGATTGAGGAATTCGTCGCCTGGCACACCGCCTCGCCGCCGGCCACTGGAGTTTCCCACGTGAAGATCGCCGGCGAGCCGGAACGCGAGTGGAAAAAGCAGCGTCTGGCCGAAGGCATTCCGGTGGACGACGTCACCTGGAACGAGATTCTGGCCAGCGCCGACAAGACCGGCCTCGGGCGCGCCGAGACCGAACGCATCGCGCGCGGCTGATACAGTAAGCCCCGCCTCAATCCAACCACACAGGAGAGCCATCATGACCACCAAGGGTTTTAGCGTCAGCCACGTGCGCGATTCCAAATTCGAGAGCGGATTGCGCGAGTTCTTCGACTACCGCGATCTTGGCATCAAAGACGCCACCGACGGGCGCGTGGTGGCCCATGTGATCCGCGCCGCCAAGGGCGGCGAATTCTCCGGCCAGCCGCATCTGCACAAAACCGATTTCCAGATGGTGTACGTGTTGAAAGGCTGGGTTGACTTCGAATACGAGGGGCAAGCGGGCGTCGTGCGTCTTGAGGCAGGCTCCTGCGTGCATCAGCCGCCCTCGATCCGTCACCGTGAAGTCGGCCACAGCCCGGACATCGAAATGCTGGAAGTCGTCATGCCCGGCCATTTCGCCACCGAGGAAGTCCCGGTGATCGAAGGGTGAGGCGCGCGCAATGAGCCAGGCAAAGCCGTCCTACCTGGAACATCCAAGCGCGCCCACCATCGCACTGCCGCCGCTTTCCTGCGACGCGCATGTTCATGTATTCGGCCCGGCCGCACGTTTCCCGTTCGCTGCGGACGCGCCTTACGTGCCGGCCGATGCGCCCAAGGAAGCGCTCTTCGCCCTGCACGCGAAGCTCGGCATCACGCGTTGCGTGATCGTGCAATCGGCCAGCCACGGCTTTGATAATCGGGCTGCGGAAGACGCCATCGCCGCGAAGCATGGCGACTATTGCGGCGTGGCACTCGCACCCACCGACGTGACCGATGCCGAGATCAAACGCCTGGACTCCGCCGGGTTCTGCGGCGTGCGCTTCAACTTCATGAAGCACCTGGGCCGTGGCGCCAGTCCGGCGGAAGTAATCAAGCTGTCCGAGCGTCTGGCGCCACTGGGCTGGCACCTGCAAATTCATTTTCTCGGCGACACCGTGCATGAACTCGCACCGGTGTTGAAACGATCCGCCGTACCGGTGGTGATCGATCACCAGGGCCGCCAGGATTCGTCCAAAGGCATCGACCAGCCGGATTTCCGCGCCTTGCTTGACCTCATGCAGGACAAGCGCTTCCACATGAAGGTGAGCGGCTCCGAGCGCAATTCGAGGCTGCCGCCGCCCTGGCCTGATTCCGTGCCGTTCGCCGCCCGCCTGGTGGCGGAGTTCGGCGACCGCTGCTTCTGGGGCACCGACTGGCCTCACCCCAACCTGGACGCGATTCCGGACGACGGGAGCTTAGTCGACCTGCTCAAACAGATCGCGCCGGGCACAGCCGCGCTCAAGGCTTTGCTGGTGGACAATCCGGCGCGTTTCTATCGTTTCGCGCCGCGCTAGCTCGCTGCGCCACATCAGCGGCGCGGAGCTGGAAATGATAACGAGCAAACATTTGAGTTCCCGGTTGGTCTGGCAATAGCGGGGCATCGGCTTGTTGACGCCCGGCCGCACCGCAAAAACACTTCCGGCCCGGCACGGCACATTCGACGACGACACCTACCAGGCCAGCATGCGCGACAAGGCCGCACCGAGGCCGGACGTCGGGGTGGTTTGATGCAGCGGCGGCGTCTTCGAGCCGGCCGCGTACTCGGCGGCGAGCGCAGCAGCCACTCGCGCGCCCGCACGCACACTGTCGATGACTGGCACCGCCACCTGCGGAGCGATTCGGGCCGCCATGCCGGCCAGCGCGGCGCCGCCGAGGATTACGGCACTTGCGCCGTCTTGATCGGCGGCGGCACGGCATTCGTCGGCAAGGAAAGCGATCGCCGCAGCCGGGTCGGCCGCGATTTCGGCACCGGTCAGTGCGATGGTGCGGATGCGCGCGATGCGCTCGGCGTAGCCGAGTGCCGCGGCTAGGCGCTCCAGAATGGGTTTCCAGAGCACGCCGCCGGTCACGATGGAAAATCGGCCGTGAACGGCGGCTTCGCGCATCGCCGCCTCGGCCAGGCCGACCACCGGCATGGCGCAGACCTCGCGCAGCGCGAAGATGCCGGGGTCGCCGAAGCAGGCCAGCAGCACCGCATCGGCCCCGGCACCGTACTCAGCCACCCCGTCGAGCGCGGCATGGCCGGCGATGGCATATGCAGCTTCGTTTGAGATGTAGTTGGGACCGAAGCGCACCGTTGCCGGCACACAGTCAAAGCCGATGCCCAGGACCTCGCGAGCGTGTTGGGCAACCAGTTCGGTAACGCTGGTGGTTGTGTTGGGGTTCAGGACGAGGATGCGTGGCATTGGCAGAATGGCAGGGTGGCGGCAGGTGGCCCATTATCCCGAAGTCCGGACCGCCGCGGTCTGCCCAGTGGTCCCCGCACTGCTCTCCGCAGTGTTCCCGGTAGTGTTCCCTGTGGTGTTCCCCGCAATGTTCCCTGCGGCGTTCCCCTCCGTGTTCCCCGCAGTGCTCCCTGCAGTGCTCCCTGCAGCGCTGCCTTGCCGGGCCCCGTTCTTGCTGCTGACATCACCTTTGGGTAAATCCGTATACTCTCGGGATCGCGCGCAGTAATCGACATTGAAAATGCCGATGTCATCAAACGGCCCGAGACCGTTCCAGCGCGGACCCATGCAGCCCACCTCCGACGCAATGACATGACTTCATCCGCGCTCAAGTCAGCCGCGCCCTTATCCATGGTGGCCTTGGCACTGCGACGCCCCTACACGTTCATCGTGATGGCGATGCTGATCGTGCTGGCCTTTCCGTTCGCGCTGAAGAACATAGCCACCGACATCTTTCCGGAAATCGACATTCCGGTGATTTCCATCATCTGGAACTTCAACGGCCTCTCGGCGCAGGAAATGGGCCAACGCATCGCCGGGCAAAGCGAGCGCGGTCTTACCACGACGGTGAACGACATCGAGCACATCGAGTCGACTTCGCTGCCCGGCACCACGGTGATCAAGGTGTTCTTCCAGCAGAATGCCAACATCCAGACTGCGATCGCACAGGTGGTCGCGGCGATGCAGCCGCAGGTACGCCAATTGCCGCCCGGCATCACCCCGCCTTTGGTCATCAAGTATTCGGCCTCGAGCATCCCAGTGGTCCAACTCGCGCTTTCCTCACCCACCCTGCCGGAAAACGCGGTGTTCGACGCCGCTGTCAACCAGTTGCGCCCGCAGTTGGTCACGGTGCCGGGCGTGGCGATCCCGTTCCCCTATGGCGGCAAGATCCGCGTGATCTCGGTCGATTTGGACATGCCTGCCATGCAGGCGCGCGGGCTTGCGCCGGCCGATGTGGTCAATGCCGTCAATGCGCAAAACCTGATCCTGCCCTCCGGCACCGCCAAGCTGGGAGAGACCGAATACAGCATCAAGATGAACGCCTCGCCCGACGCCATCAGCGGCTTGAACGACCTGCCGGTGCGCACCGGCGGCGGCGCCACCACCTACCTGCGCGATGTGGCACAGGTGCGCGACGGCTTCAACCCGCAGACCAACATCGTGCGCCAGGACGGCGAACGTGGCGTACTGCTCTCCATCCTCAAGAACGGCAGCGCCTCGACGCTCGACATCGTCGACAACCTGCGCGAACTGCTGCCGCGCGCGACGCAGATCCTGCCCCCGGACATCAAGGTCACCACCCTGTTCGACCAATCGGTATTCGTGAAAGCCGCAGTCCTGGGCGTGGTGGTCGAGGCGCTCATCGCCGCCGGCCTGACGGCCCTGATGGTGCTCCTGTTCCTGGGCAACTGGCGCAGCACCCTGATCATCGCGCTCACCATCCCGCTCTCGATCATGGCCTCGATCCTGGTTCTGAAGATGCTGGGCGAGACCTTGAACCTGATGACCCTGGGCGGCCTGGCGCTCTCGGTGGGTATTCTGGTGGACCAGGCCATCGTCACCATCGAGAACATCGAGCGGCACCTTCACATGGGCAAGCCGCTGGAGGAGTCGATCCTGATCGGCGCCGAGGAAATCGGCGTACCCGCCTTCGTGGCCACCGTGTGCATCTGCATCGTGTTCGTGCCGATGTTCTTCCTCTCCGGGGTGGCGCGCTTCCTGTTCGTGCCGCTGGCCGAAGCCGTGGTGTTCGCGATGGTGGCCTCCTACATCCTTTCGCGGACCCTGGTGCCCACCCTGGTCATGCTGCTGATGCGCGGTTCGCATGC
>JAYVST010000902.1:0-2877 GCA_043775255.1 Burkholderiales bacterium | reverse complement strand
CCTGCGATCGCGATGAACTGCCGATAGCCGCGCCGTGTCCGCCGTTGCCCCTCCAATAGCACCGCAGTTGCGCGACCCCGCCTGGACCAAGCGGGTGTTCTGGTTGCTGGCCGCGCTGGTTCTCACCTATCCGGCGCTGGTGGCGACCGAGTTCAAGCCGTGGATCATCTTCGAGCCGCAGGCACTCAAGGCCACGCTACGCTTCCTCTCCGACTTCCTGCCTCCCAAGGTCAACGGCGAGTTCCTCTGGATGGTCGTGCGCGAGGCCTGGCGCACGGTGGCCATCGCCAGCGCCGGCTTGGCCCTGGCAATGGTGGTCGCGATCCCCTTGACCCTGCTCTCGACCCGTGCGCTGTCGGTGTCCGGCCTCACCGGACGCATGCGCGCATTGCCCTTCGCGGTGCGCCTGGCAACCCGCTGGCTGCTGATCCTGCTACGCAGCATTCCCGAGCTGGTGTGGGCACTGGTGTTCGTGCGCGTCGTCGGTCTCGGCCCCACCGCCGGCGTGCTGGCGATTGCGCTCACTTACGGCGGCATGCTCGGCAAGGTCTACGGCGAAATCCTCGAAAGCGACGAAGCGCATGTGACCGACACGCTCTTGCGCAACGGCGCGGGCCGGCTGCAAGCCTTCTTCTACGGCCTCCTGCCGCAGAGTTCCACCGAACTGACGAGCTACACCGTGTATCGCTGGGAGTGCGCGATCCGCTCCTCGGCGGTGCTGGGCTTTGTCGGCGCCGGTGGACTCGGCCAGCAGATGGACAACTCGATGAAGATGTTCATCGGCTCGGAGGTCGCGACCATGCTGCTGATGTTCATGCTCTTGGTCTGGCTGGCCGATCTGGTAAGCGCGCAGTTGCGCCGCATCCTGGCATGAGCGCGCTGCCTCCTGTTGCGCCGTCCGGCGCCGCTACGACCGACCCGCGCGGCTGGTTCGGCGCGGCCACCTGGGTAATGCTGGGCGCAATCGCGCTGACCGTTGCCAGCTTCTGGAGCTTAGACCTCAAGTGGGCGCAGTTTTTCTCGCTGGATGCCGCGCGCAGGATGGGCAGGTTCCTGGCCGAACTGACCTCGCCCCAGGGCGAGGCCGTCTTCGTACGCAAGGTCGTCGTCGCCAGCCTGGAGACCATTGCGATGTCGGCGCTGGGCACGCTCTTAGCGGCGCTCGCCGGCCTGGCGCTGGCACTGCCGGCCAGCCGCACCCACCGCGACGACCCGGCACGCTGGCGCGCCGCCACGCGCCTGGTCTTAAACGCGCTGCGCTCGATTCCCGAACTCGTGTGGGCGGCGCTCATGATCATCGCCGCCGGCCTGGGGCCGTTCGCAGGCACGCTGGCCCTGGCGTTTCACACCACCGGCGTGCTCGGGCGGCTGTTCGCCGAGGCGATCGAAAACGCGCCGCCCGGCCCGGGTTTCGCGCTGCGCGTGCGCGGCGTGTCCGAAGCGCGCATCTTTTGCTACGCGACCCTGGTGCAGATCCTGCCGCAACTGCTCTCCTACACGCTGTATCGCTGGGAGAACAACATCCGCGCCGCCGCCGTGCTGGGCTTGGTCGGCGGCGGCGGGCTGGGGCAGATGCTCGCCTTCCACATGGGCCTGTTCCACATGCGCGAGACCAGTACCGTCTTGATCGCCATGCTGGTCCTGGTGGCGCTGGTCGATCTGCTGTCCTACCTGTCTCGGCGTGCCTTGCAGCGCTGAATTGCACTTCCGGCACGAGCGGTCGCCGCGCAACGCTCCGGCATCTACGCACGTCACCTCGCTGGTCATCATCTTCGCGAATTTGGGCGTGCTGCTGTTCTTCGGCGCCACCGCGCTGGCGGTGCTATTCCCGCTGTTTTCCAACCTGCCAATGGCACCCTTCGCTGTGCTGTTGTAGGGGCCATGGCGGACTGCGCTCATCATCATGCCCGCACGCCGCATGCTCGTAGCGCCGCAGGTCGAGATAGTGCAGCTCGGACGCAACGCGAAACAGACAGCGCAGCTCTTCGATCCCGAGGGTGGCCTGGATCAACATGTTCTCGCGTCCGCGTGAATACGTCGCCTCGATCAATTCCTCGGACTCGCATGATCGGAGAAGCGTGGCGCCAAGCGTGGCGAATTCAGCGGCCTCAATCGAGCCAGTCGGCCGACTTGACACCCCGTGTCGCAAGCAAGGCTTTGTCGTTTGTAACCAACGTGTATCCAGATTCCGACGCCTGGCCCGCGATGAGCACATCCGGCCACTCGTTACGCCGACCGGTCGCCTCCAGATGCGCCATGATGTGCGCCGCTCGTTCCGCTGCAGCTTGTGTGAAAGCTTCGACCTGCATGGATGCAACAATGACAGACAAGCGTTCGAGGTGGACCTTCTTCACGCGACTTGCCCCGCGCAAAATCTTGGTCCGCAATTCTGCAAGCGCGACGGCGGAGAGCCTCAGAGCATCTGCGCCGACATCGGCCATGTTCCGCTCTATACCTTCATATCCCCTGCGTTCGTTCGCAAGATGGAGGAACACGTTGGTGTCGAGCATGTAAATCAACGCAGGCCCTTGAGCCCCTTGATGGCTTCGATCAGGCGAAGGGTTTTCGGGTCGGTTTTCAAAGCGTCATGATCGACGGCTTTCTTGCGCTCGTCCGAATTGCGCTTTTTTGGGCGAGCGACCACTGACTCTGCCAGCGCTCTTTGTGAATTTCGAGGGCGTGTTTCCATGGTTGCGCCTCCCTTGATTTAAAAGTGAATATTATGCCCTTTTGGGAGCGTCTGAGCGTTGGGCAGTGGGCGAATGCCCCTCACCCCGGCCCTCTCCCCGCAAGCGGGGAGAGGGTGTGTTGGGGCCGAGCGTGGGCCAGATCAGGGGCCCGCGCTAGCTCGTTCCAGCCTACGAGACAGCGTACGCA
>JAYVST010000901.1:0-3220 GCA_043775255.1 Burkholderiales bacterium | reverse complement strand
CCTCTACATGGGCGTCGGGCCCTCGGTGCTGTGCTATCTGCTCTGGAGCCGCGGTGTGGCCGCGCTCGGCGCGAACCGGGCCGGGCTGTTCCTCTACCTGATCCCGGTATTCGGCAGTCTCGTTTCCGTCCTGGTGCTGGGTGAACAACCAGAGCCATACCTTGCGGTCGGTTTCGGCATGGTGCTGGCCGGCCTGGGCCTGGCCAACCGGAGCGGAACGTGAAGCTCTTTGAGCGCTTCTCCGCCTGGCGCCGTGCCCGAACCGTGCGCAGTTACTCCTTTGGCGACGACGCGTGGCGCCGCGCCCTCGGCTGCTATCCGTTTTTTGACCGGCTCGACGGCAACCAGCGTGCCCGCCTGCGCGAGATGGTGTCCCTGTTCTGCGCCTGCAAGGAATTCGTCGGCGCCGGCGGGTTCGTCCTGACCCTGGAAACCCAGCTCGAAATCGCCGCCCAGGCCTGCCTGCCGGTTCTCAACCTCGACTTGAGCCTGTATGACGGCTGGCATGGGTTGGTGGTCTACCAGGGAGAAGTGCTGGCGCGGCGCGAAATCGTCGACGAAGACGGCGTTGTGCACCAGTACGACGAGGTGATTTCAGGAGAGGCAATGGCGGGCGGGCCGGTCGTGCTTTCCTGGGAAGATGTCACCCTCGCCGGGTCGGCGGAGGCGCCGGCCTACAACGTCGTCATTCACGAGTTCGCGCACAAGATCGACATGCTCAAGGGCGAAGCGACGGGCGTGCCGCCGTTTGTGCCGCGGTTTCATGCAGGCATCGATGGCCGCGCGTTCGCAGCTGCATTGCACGGCGCGTACGGGGCGTTCGCGGCAAGAGTGCAACGATGGGAGCGCGCCGGTGCGAGCGCAGCGGCAGAACCGCTGCTCGACCCCTACGCTGCGCAGAATCCGGTTGAATTCTTCGCGGTGTTGTCGGAAACCTTCTTTACCCGGCCGGAGGACGTGGCCGACGGGTTTCCCGACCTTTACCCCTGGTTCGCGCGCTACTACCTGCAAGACCCGCTGGCCGGGCGCGCGTTTTAGATTCGAGATCGCGTCAAACGCGCATGCCGGATTCGCTCTCGAATGAGGCGAGATCGACGCGCGGCGCCGGCTGCCAGCCCTTCTTGCGGTGTTCGGCCACCACGTTGGTGAAGATGCCGCCGCGCACATACCATTTGGCGGTCAGGCGCGCGAAGCGCGGCGCGACGGCGGCGACGATATCGTCGAGGATCGCGTTGGTCACCTTCTCGTGGAACGCACCCTCATCGCGATAACTCCAGGCATAGAGCTTGAGGCTTTTCAGTTCGACGCATTTGCGGTCCGGAACGTAGTCGATGATCAGCGTGGCGAAATCCGGTTGGCCGGTCAACGGGCACAGGCAGGTGAACTCCGGTATCTGCATGTGGATGTGGAAATCGCGGCCGGGCGCGGGATTGGCGAAAGTGTCGAGCTTTTTGCTTGGCTTCGAAGGCATGTGGCGGGCCTGGTCAGGGGAAAATCGGGGAAAATCGCCGAGTCAGGGTGGTATTATAAGAGGCGTTTTATGTCGCCCCGCCACACTCGACGTTGTAGCCGCGCCGTAGTCGCGCTGTAGCCGACCACCCGGCGCAAGCGTGCTTACCGTGGCCGACCCGTTCAATCCGATTTCATCGTGCGCCTCACATCCATAAAACTCGCGGGATTCAAGTCGTTTGTCGATGCCACGACGGTCGCGGTGCCGGGGCAACTGGTCGGTATCGTCGGCCCCAACGGCTGCGGCAAATCCAACATCATCGACGCGGTGCGCTGGGTGCTGGGTGAGTCGCGGGCTTCGGCCTTGCGCGGCGAGTCCATGCAGGACGTGATTTTCAACGGGTCCGCGCAACGGAAGCCGGTGGCGCGTGCCAGTGTGGAGCTGGTGTTCGACAATACCCTGGCGCCGCCGCATGCCGGCATGGGCCAGTGGGGCCAATACGCTGAAATCGCGGTCAAGCGCTTGCTTACGCGCCAGGGCGAGTCGAGCTACTTCATCAACAATTTGCAGGTACGGCGGCGCGACATCCAGGACATTTTTCTGGGAACCGGGCTCGGCGCCCGCGCCTACGCGATCATCGAGCAGGGCATGATCTCGCGCGTGATCGAAGCCAAGCCCGATGAACTGCGGGTGTTTCTCGAGGAGGCCGCCGGGATATCCAAATACAAGGAACGGCGCAAGGAGACCGAGGCGCGCTTGGCCGGCAGCCGCGAGAACCTCACGCGCGTCGAGGATATCCGCCAGGAACTTACCGTGCAGCTGGTCAAGCTTGAAGACCAGGCGAAGATCGCCCAGACCTACCGCGCATTGACCTCCGAGCATACCGACAAGCAACACCTGCTGTGGATGCTCAAACGCAACGCAGCCACGGAGGAGCAGGCGCGCCATGCACGCGAAGTCGAGCGCGCGGTCAACGAACTCGAGGGCGAGACTGCGGCGCTGCGCGGATTCGAAAAGCAGGTCGAAGAGATGCGCGGCGCGCACTATGCCGCCGGCGACCGCCTGCATGGCGCCCAAGGCGAACTGTACGGCGCCAACGCCGAAGTGAGCCGGCTCGAGGCGGAGATCCGCTCCATCGTCGACGCGCGCACCCGGCTTTCGAATCAGCTCACGCAATTGGCCGGGCAGCACGAAACCTGGGTCGGGCAACAGGCCCAGACTCGCGCCGACATCGCCCACTGGACCGTCGAAGCCGAGGCGGCGGGCGTGCGCGCCGAGGAGTGCGACGCCATCGCCGCCGAACACGCCGCTCGCCTGCCCGACGCCGAGAGCGCGGCGCGTGCCGCGCAGGACAGCCAGAACGCTGCGCGCGCGGAAACGATGCAGACCGAGCAGCAGTTGCAGGTCGAAGGCGCGCACCAGGGCAGCGCGCAGCGCGCCCTCGAGGCCCTGGTGTCGCGGCGCGATCGACTGCGCATGGAACAGAACGGTCTGAATCGCCCGGATGAGGATGCGATCGAACACAAGGGCGAAGAACTGGCGCGGCGCGAAGCCGAAACCGCGGAGCGCGAAGACCAACTCGCGGCGCTGGAAGAGGCTTTGCCTGGCGCCACCGTCGCGCGCGATGCCGCGCAGGCGGCACTGCAGACGCAGAGCCGCGAGACGCACGAACTCGAGGCACGCATTTCCGCGCTCAAGGATTTGCAGGCGCAGGTCCAGCGCAGCGGCAAGCTGCAGCCCTGGCTGGAAAAGCACGAACTGGCCGGCCTG
>JAYVST010000900.1:0-3792 GCA_043775255.1 Burkholderiales bacterium | reverse complement strand
AACGCGCGCCCGGCCCTTTGGCGGCCCCGGCATTGGTCGACAACAGTCCCCACGGCGTTTCCCTGCGCGCGCTGACCCAGATGATGAACCACAGCCCGCAGGTCGAAGCGCAGCAGGCATTGAACGCCCGCATATCCGGCAGCCCCTACGTGGTCGCCCAGCGCAAGCAGCTCGAGAGCCTGTTCGGCGACGCCGCCCAGCGCAGCGCCGCGCCCGAAGAGGAGCTGCTGCAAGCCAAGTTCGAAACGGTTCAACGCGCCGAACCGGACGAAGAAGAGCTGCTGCAGGGCAAGTTCGAAACGGTTCAGCGCGCCGAGCCGGATCGCGAGCGCCGGGCGAACGACACCGGTCTGCCCGACGGCCTCAAGACCGGCGTCGAAGCGCTGTCCGGCGTGTCGCTGGACAGCGTCAAGGTTCACTACAACTCGGCCCAGCCCGCGCAGCTCAACGCGCTGGCCTACGCGCAAGGCAGCGACATCCACCTCGCGCCGGGGCAGGAACGGCATCTGCCGCACGAGGCGTGGCATGTGGTGCAGCAGGCGCAGGGCCGCGTGCAGCCGACGATGCAGTTGCAGGACGGGGTTCCGGTCAATGACGACGCGGGGCTCGAGCGTGAAGCGGATGTGATGGGCGCGAAGGCGCTGCCGGTGCATGCGGCTCGATCCGAAACGGGTCCCAAGCGAGATCGTGTGGCTCCGGCGAACACTGACGACTGCCAGGCGATACAGCGCACGGTCGATGAGGATTTGGCGGAGGGCTGGTCTGACGTCGAAGCTGCGGAATCCTACGCGGGCAACGTCGGAGAAAAGTTGAGCGACTATTCGGACAAGATTGCTGAGATGGCCACCAGCGGTGACGGTGAGATCGAAGAAAAAGCAACGCATATGGCACGCGGACTTCAGGTATGGGCAAATAACTTTTTGAACAAATCAGCTGCTTATTTGTATGAGGCCGATATTGCGTCTGCGAAGACGGATATCAAAAGTCTCAGAAGTGTGTTGGCAATTCTTGGAGTAGATACAGATCAACAACCCGACTTAAGGCTTGTTGATTTCGTTCCGAGGTACGCTAACGAACCATTTCCTAGAATTACGGGATTTGACCAAAGTAATACCGCAGTCGAGATTAAAGCCAGCACCTCAGAACTATATAGTTCAGTGGATAAATTAGTTGCAGACGGTATGCAGCAATTGAAGAAACGTCAAGGCACTAACGGGTACCAGTTCTTGCAATTACAAATAGATAATTCAAAGAGTTGCTGGCCAATAACCGAAATGCAATTTCAGAACACTTACGACTCGGATTTTGGCAGCATAAGCGACGAGGTTTGGAACAATCGCCTCACTAAACGCATGGAGGCCATGGCTGCAACCTACGGGATCAATCTTCCCCTAGAAGTTTCTGCCTGCGTCGAGGGAAGCAGCTATGCGTGGGCGCAAATCCAATAGCCGGATGCTCCGGTGGAACATCGATCACTTGGACATCGGCGACGCGACGGGATTCGGCGGTCCCTTGTCGAGTTCTCGCCGGAAGGCGTGCAGGCACTTGCAATAACTCTTTCTCAAACTCCCATTCACACTTCTGGAGTGGGCCACCTGTGCAGATCGTGAAGTGCAATTCTGCGATTGTTGAATTTGGAATTGCTGTATGAATTACCGTGATGCGGAGGTCGGCTCGGCCAACATCCGGGTAGCGGCGGTTTGCAGTCTCTGGTCGATCCTCGAACATTGGGGCATGTGATGGAACACGCGGACAAGGCTCCGGACGGACCACAGCATCGCGAGTCAGCCGCCAAACGCGCGCCCGGCCCTTTGGCGGCCCCGGCATTGGTCGACAACAGCCCCCACGGCGTTTCCCTGGGCGCGCTGACCCAGATGATGAACCACAGCCCGCTGGTCGAAGCGCAGCACGCGTTGAACGCGCGCATATCCGGCAGCCCCTACGTGGTCGCCCAGCGCAAACAGCTCGAGAGCCTGTTCGGCGACACCGCCCAGCGCAGCGCCGCGCCCGAAGAGGAGCTTCTACAAGGCAAGTTCGCGCCGGTTCAGCGCGCCGAGCCGGAGGAAGAGGAACTGCTGCAAGGCAAGTTCGAAGCGGTCCAGCGCGCCGAGCCGGATCGCGCGCGCCGCGCGAACGACACCGGCCTGCCCGACGGCCTCAAGACCGGCGTCGAAGCGCTGTCCGGCGTGTCGCTGGACAACGTCAAGGTTCACTACAACTCGGCCCAGCCCGCGCAGCTCAACGCGCTGGCCTACGCGCAGGGCAACGACATCCACCTCGCGCCGGGGCAGGAACGGCATCTCCCGCACGAGGCGTGGCATGTGGTGCAGCAGGCGCAGGGCCGCGTGCAGCCGACGATGCAGCTGAAGGACGGCGTTCCGGTCAATGATGACGCCGGGCTCGAGCACGAGGCGGACGTGATGGGGGCAAGGGCGCTGGCGCCAGCCGCCCGGCTCGCCGGCGAGCCACAGGAAGAGGAACTCCTGCAATCCAAGCTCGCACCGGCGCAGCGCAAACTGGCAGATGCCATCGACCACAGCTCAGGACCCATCGCGCAGCAGGCCTTGAGCGAGCGCATCGCCGATGCCGGCCCGGTCACTGCCCAGCGGCGGCAGCTACACGCGCCGCTCGGTGATGCGGCGGTGCGGCCCTTGGACTCCGGGCAGGCGCTGCAGCGCTATGTCGCGCGCGAAGGCGGCGTGAACATCTCCAATAACAGGCTCTTCGCCGTCCGGGGCGATGGCAAGGCCAGCGAGCTTTTCGTTGCCAACCATGTCGTGCTGCCGGAGTTCCAGCATGTGAAACTCAAGCGCAGCGCCGACGAGCTGGACACGGACGGAGACAAGCTCGTGAAGGTGAGCGCCGAGTACGAGCAGGAAGACGAACTCGCGGCGATGTACTGCGGAAAATTCTCCGAGATGGTCACCGGCGTGAAAGAGAGCCAGGAAAACGAGACCGCTCTGCCTGGGCGCAGTCTCTACGCCAATGACCTGTTCACGATCGAGAAGGACTACAAGGGCGCCTGGAAGAACCATTTCGCCCCCGTGGTCGTAGCTGACGGTTCGGACCGCGGCACGCTGGAGACGGCAGTCTTCATCGACCACATCTGGTGGGGCATCTACGGAAAGGAGCGTGGGCAGTCGTTCCGTTACAAGACCGCGGTCGCCGACGTCAAGCTGCAGCTCAGCCTCGTTCAGGTCTCACCGAAAGTGGCGGAGGGTATCCTGCAGGTCCTTGAGAAATACGCCGAGCAAGGTGTGCCGACCGAGGAGCATGTGTCCGAAGACATGCTCGCGGAGATCACGGCAATCGAAACAGCGCTGAAGAAAATCGCCGAACTAGTGCACCAGGAGCCGCACCCGACTGAGCTGCCCTCGGTGGAGAAGGAGCGCCAAGAGCGCGAGGCCGAGGACCGCTCCAGGGTCCAATCGCAGATCGTGCTTGCCATACGCGACAACGAGGGCGACTGGCAGCAGCAGCTGCAGAATGCGCACAAGTTCTCCATGAAATCGAAGATCGACCTTGCTTTGCAGGAGACCGACCTGGACGAAAACCAAAGGGGCCGCCTGCTGCAAGCCAGGGACATGGTCCAGGAGCAGGTATCGATTAGCAGCGACGGCACTTCCAGAGCGTCCGGGCCGTCCTTCCTGACCCTGATCGGCGGGCTGGCGATCCTGTCCGTCCTGGGCGGACTCCTAGCCTACGCGAAGTACAGAAAGTAGGTCCGGAGTCAGGTCCTTCGTTCAAGCATTCGGAACGACGCTGCGCCAATTCAGTGCCTAGTTCGTCCGT
>JAYVST010000899.1:0-4671 GCA_043775255.1 Burkholderiales bacterium | reverse complement strand
ACGCCGTTCATCGGCGTACGCACTTCGTGGCTCATGGTGGCCAGGAACTCGCCCTTGGAGCGCGCCGCGCTTTCGGCATGCTCGCGCGCTTCGATCAGGCGGCGCGATTCCTCGCGCTGATCGGTCACGTCGGTGTATACGGTCACAAAGCCGCCACCCGGCACCGGCGTGCCGCGCACTTCGACGACCCTGCCGTCGGCGCGCTTGCGTTCGAAACAATGGGCCTCGGCGCGGCGCGCCAACGCCAGCCGGGTGCGCACCTGTTCCTCCACGTCGCCCGCGCCGTATTCGCCGCGCGCCGCGTTGTAGCGCAGGAACTTCTCCATCGGATCGCCGATCGAGAATTCGTCTTGCGGCAGGTTCAGCACATCGAGAAAGCGCTCGTTGAAGGCGATGACGTTGAACTTCGCATCCATCACCGAGACACCCAGCGGCATGTGCTCGACGGTCTGCCGCAGCAAGGTGGCGGTGGCCGCCTGCGCGCGCGCCGCGCGCAGGCGCTCGGTCACGTCGCGCATGATCACGGTGACCTCGGCGCCACCGGCGCGCTGCACGCGCGAGATCGAGGCCTCGATGGGAAATTCGCTGCCATCCCGGCGTACGCCGACCACCACCCGGTCGGCCTGGTTCATCATGCGCGCTTCCTCGGCACGCGCGCCGAAGCTCGCAACATGCCCGCGATGCGCGGCCCGGTCGCGCGCAGGTATCAGGATGTCGATCGGCTGCCCCACGATTTCGGCGGCGCTGTAGCCGAACATGGCCTCGGCGGCATGGTTGAAGATCACCACCCGCTGGCCGACGTCGGCGGTGACGATGGCGTCGCGCGCGGAATCGATCAGGCCGGCCAGCGCGGCCCGGCTTTCACCGGCGACGCGTTCGGCTTCCTTGAGCGCGGCGATATGAGTGCCTTCGCCGCCTGTTTCGATCGACGCCTGTCCTTGCGCGCTTGCCCTGCCCGTTGATGCAACCATCCGTGCCCTCCTTCGACCAAGATTCACGTTGCAGGATTTTCCCCGGCATCGGTGCGTCCGAATGAGCCAAATAGAGCCGTTCCGTCGTCCCTGATCGGTGCATGGCCCGCCACATCGCCCGACCGAAACTTCCCATCCGGAGTAGCGCCCCGCGCCGCGACCCAAACCGCTTGTGCTACGCTTGCCACACCAACCTGCCCGGAGCATTCGCCATGGCCCTGATGGACTTCATCAAGAAACAATTCATCGACGTCATCCACTGGACCGAGGAGGCCAACGGCATCCTCGCCTGGCGCTATCCGATGCAGGACATGGAAATCCAGAACGGCGCGCAATTGACGGTGCGCGAATCGCAAAGCGCAGCCTTCGTCAATGAAGGCCTGATGGCCGATGTATTCGCACCCGGCCGCTACAAGCTCACCACCCAGACCCTGCCGGTGTTGACCAACCTGATGAACTGGGACAAGCTGTTCGATTCTCCCTTCAAGAGCGACGTATATTTCTTCGCCACCCGGCTGCAGCTCGACCGCAAATGGGGCACGCCCAATCCGGTGACCATCCGCGACAAGGATTTCGGCGCGGTGCGCCTGCGCGCATTCGGCATTTACGCCTACCGTCTGACCGACCCCAAGCTGTTCCACCGCGAAGTCAGCGGCACGCGCGAGGTCTATACCGTGGAAGACCTGGACGGCCAGTTGCGCAACAGCATGATCGCCGCCATGACCAACGCCTTCGGCGCGTCCGGCGTGCCCTTCCTCGACATGGCCGGAAACCAGGGCGCCTTCGCCGCAGCGGTAAAAAAGGAAGCCGACGCCATGTTCGCTCGCTTAGGCCTCACGCTCGACTCCCTGGTGGTGGAGAACATCTCCCTGCCCGAGGAAATCCAGAAGATGCTCGATACCCGCATCGGCATGAACATGGTGGGCGACATGCAGCGCTATACCCAGTTCCAGACCGCCAACGCGATTCCGATCGCCGCCGCCAACGAGGGGGGCGGACTGGCCGCGATGGGCGCCAACCTCGCCGCCGGGGTCGGCATTGGCAACCAGATGGCCGGCGCCATGCTGGGGGCGCTGGGCGGCGTGGGCGGCGTGGGCGGCGTCGGCGGCGGCGTCGGCGGCGTCGGCGGCGGCCCGGCGCCGGCGGCCACCGTTGTGCCCACGGCTGCGGTCGCGCCTGGCGCGCCTTCGACCGGCGCCGGGGTTTCGGTCGACGAGATCACCGCAACGCTGGAAAAATTGCACGCGCTGGTCGGCAAGGGCATTCTGTCGCAGGCCGAGTTCGACACCAAGAAAGCGGAGTTGCTGGCCAAACTCGGCTGAAGTGTCCGCAACGCATGGTGGGCCGCTGCGGCTATCATGGCGCATCTGCCACCACCCTGTGACGTCATGCCCGAACCGCTCCTGATCGCCAAAGCCGCAGACCTCGAACTCTGCCTGCTGCCGGCCCTGGCCAATCGCCACGGGCTCATCACCGGCGCCACCGGCACCGGCAAGACCGTCACCCTGCAAAAACTGGCCGAAAGCTTTTCGGCCATCGGCGTGCCGGTGTTCATGGCCGACATCAAGGGCGACCTGACCGGCATATCCAATCCGGGCAAAAACTCGCCGCGCATCAAGGAGCGCCTCGATCTGCTCAAGCAGGACGAGCCGCAATGGGCCGGCAGCCCGGTCACGGTGTGGGACGTGTTCGGCGAAAAGGGCCACCCGGTGCGGGCCACCATCTCCGACATGGGGCCGCTCCTGATCGGACGCATGCTCAACCTGAACGACACCCAGGAAGGCGTGCTGCAACTGGTGTTCAAGATCGCCGACGACAACGGGCTCTTGCTGCTGGACTTGAAGGACCTGCGCGCGATGCTGCAGTTCGTTGGCGAAAACGCCGCCAAATACACCACCGAATACGGCAACGTATCGGCAGCCTCGATCGGCGCGATCCAGCGCGGCCTCCTGGCCATCGAGGCGCAGGGCGGCGCGAAATTCTTCGGCGAGCCGATGTTGAACATCGACGACCTCATGCAGACCGATGCCAACGGCCGCGGCATGATCAACGTGCTGGCCGCCGACCGGCTGATGAATTCGCCGCGCCTGTACGCCACCTTCCTTCTGTGGATGCTGTCGGAGCTGTTCGAGCGCCTGCCCGAAGTCGGCGATGTCGACAAACCCAAGCTGACGTTCTTTTTCGACGAAGCGCATCTGCTGTTCAACGAGGCGCCGAAGGCCTTGCAGGAAAAGATCGAGCAGGTGGTGCGGCTGATCCGCTCCAAGGGCGTAGGGGTGTATTTCGTCACCCAGAATCCGCTCGATGTGCCCGACACCGTGCTCGCGCAGTTGGGCAACAGGGTCCAGCATGCACTGCGCGCCTTCACCCCGCGTGACCAGAAGGCGGTGAAGGCGGCCGCCGAGACCATGCGCGCGAACCCCAAGCTCGACGTGGAAAAGGCCATCACCGAGCTCGCGGTAGGCGAGGCGCTGGTGTCGTTCTTGGACGAAAAAGGCCGGCCCGGCGTCGTCGAGCGCGCGCTGGTGGTGCCGCCGGCCTCGCAACTGGGGCCGATCAGCGACGAAGAAAGAAAAGCCCTGATCGCCAATTCCATCGTTGCCGGGGTATACGAAAAGGCGGTCGATCGCGAATCGGCCTACGAGATCCTCAAGGGTCGCACCGCGCAGACACAGGCGGGCCAGGCCTCTGGCGCGGCGGCCGGCAGTGCGGGAACCGGCGCGGGCGGCGCCATGGGTGCGGGTGCGGGCGGAGGTGCGGGTGCGGGCGGAGGTGCGGGTGCGGGTGGAGGTGCGGGTGCGGGTGGGACGGACACTACAGCCGCGCCGGCCGCAGCCGACGAACCCGGCTTCCTCGACAAGATCGGCGGCATGTTCGGCGGCGGCAACGCCGCACCTTCGCCGCGCGGCGGGCTGCGCCGTGAATCGGTGGTCGAGGCAATGGCCAAGAGCGCGGCGCGCGCGGTCGGCTCGCAGGTAGGGCGCGAGATCATCCGCGGCGTGCTGGGTTCGATTTTCGGTGGCGGCGGCCGGCGCCGCTGAACCTTGCCGCACGGACCCGTTGCTTGTCCAATCCGGACGACAGCCGCTTTGCGCAGGCGTATGCCCAGGCCGACGCCGGCGCACTTGAAGAGGCCGCCGACGCGTTCGCGCTTGGCCTTGCCGAGGCCGACGACACTGCTGCACGCACGCGTCTGGGGCTGATCTTGCGCAGCCTCGGCGACCTTGACGATGCCATCGCCAATTTTGCGGCGGTGCATGCGGCCGCGCCCACCGATATCGCGCGCCTGAATCTCGCGCTGGCCCTTGATGAAGCCGGGCAATCCGCCCGCGCACTTGACCTGCTCGACGCGGCCGCCGCCTTGCTGGATACCTCCGCTGAAGCGCGCGCTATGGCCGCGCACGTCCTTTTGCGCGCAGGCCGATTCGCGCGTGGTTTCGCTCTCTACGAATCGCGCTGGCAACTGGGCCGCGCGCAGTTGCACATGCGCCCGTACGCGCAACCCTTGTGGCGCGGCGCAGCGCGGCCCGGCGCGCGCCTTCTGGTCTGGCATGAGCAGGGCCTGGGCGACTCGCTCCTGGCCATGCGCTTCGCCGCCGTCGCGAACGCCCGCGGACTGACCGTCCTGGCCGACGTACAGCCTACCCTGCGCGCGCTGGTGGCCTCGATGCCGGGCGTGGAAGGTGTGGTCGAACCCGGC
>JAYVST010000898.1:0-2008 GCA_043775255.1 Burkholderiales bacterium | reverse complement strand
TTCTCGGAAAAATTGGACGTCAAGGCGGTCCACACCACCGCATCCCAGTTCTGCGACTGCGCCCAGGCCTTGATCCGATCACAAGCGGTTGGGTGCTGTTGCCGCGACCAGGCCCGCTCGGCGCCGGTAACAAGATTGACATATCCAATTTGTTCGCTTGACGTCTCTTCGCGGCGCCGCAAACTGCCTAGAGCGTCGTTCAGGTTGACACCTCCGCTACGCGCATATCGCGTTGCCACGTCAGTTCCGCTCTCCTCATCAATTACCAACGTTAACCGCCCACTGTTGGATAAGCGGGAGAACTCGACAGGAAGCACTGGGCCGTTTGGTAGCCACTGACCGTCAATGGGCAGACCGCGTGGATGCCAAATCAACGAACCCCAACCGAGGATAGCTATCCGCATCGCTTCAGACCGATTTGAAGCCGCGCGTCGAAAGGACCGGCAATTGGCTGTTATAGAATTTGATCATCGATCACTCATCTTCGTCATCGGCACCGCAGCCGAGACGGTATTTGATATCGTAGTTCACGATGAAATCGAGTTCTTCTCATGGTCGCCGCGACTACACCGTCTTGCGCGCCGCCGGCTTGATGAACTTGATCGGCTGCTCGCGCACCGGTCGCGGCGCGATGCCGTGGCGGCTGAGGGAACTATCGAGGTTCTTGCCCTCGGGGTCGGTCAGTGCGGCTTCGCGCGCGGCGAAGATGGCGTTGGCTTTCGCCTCTTCGCCGGCCACCGCGCCACCTTCGACCAGTGTGTCGAAAATGCGGTTGAAGTTGGCGCGGCCGCGCTTGTGGGTGTCGCTGTAGCCCTTGATCAGGCGCGCGGTCAGGGCGATCTCGAAGGCGAGGCGCTGGCTCTTCGGCGCGGCGCCGATAATGGCCGTAAGCCAGCGTTCGATCATGGTCTGCTCTTCGCCATAGCGCGCGGTGCGGCGGCGCCAGAAGCGCATGCCGGCCATGCCGCGCAGGAGCAGAAAGCCGGACACCGAATTGGTCTTGATGTGCATGCCGATGGAGAGCTTTTCCGCCAGTCCGTTGCGTGTTGCCCAGGCATGAAACTTCGGGCTCAGTGCGGGGGGCAGCATGCCGGCGATTTCGTCCAGACCCGGCTTCAGGAATTCAATGATGTGCAATGGCTCGCCGGGTTTGGCCTGTACCTCTTCGCGCACGCGCTCGAAGCGGCTCTTGCGGGTCTTGAGATCGGCGACGCGGATCACGTCCTCGAAGCACATCCACAACGCGAGATAACGCGCGGTCTCGGCGGTGAGGGCGCCGTCGCCGCGGTCCAGGGCGGCAACGCGCTTCAGGCGTTCGAGATACAGCGCGGTGTACGCCGTGTCCTGATAGTCGGTGGTGCGCTTGATGCCTTCGAGCACGATCTCGCGTGCGGCAGCGGGGAAGGCATCGGCCGGCGCGACCGCCGCCCCGAGTGCGCGCGGCGCGGCGTCTTCGGTGGCGCTGCGCCCCATGCCGGCCGCGTAGCCGGCGGCGAAGCCGCGCAGGCTCGCTTCCACGCCCTTGCCGGAGGCCTTGATGGCGGCCTCGCAGGATGCGCGGGTCAGCGGCAAGGCGCCGGTTTTTTCCAGCACGGCCGCGATGGCGCCGAACATCACCGCAGAGATCACCGTGCCCGCTTGCTGCGCGGCGCGCGCCATGTCGAACAGCACCGCACTGCCGGCGATTTCCAGCGCGGCGTCGATGACGCGCCGGCCGTCATAGCGGCCGTCGCCCATCGGCATTTTCTCGACTGTCGCGTAGATGCGGTGGGTCGAGGCGATGAGTGTGGTCCGGTCGCCGACAAAGCCGTTCTGCATGGCGCGGCCGGCTTCGATCAATTCGGAGGCCACCATCAGGTCGACATTGCCCGGAGAGGGCGTCAGTGCGAACACCGGGCGACGGCCGCCCGCGGCGGTCTCAGGCTGCGGATAAATCTCGAGGTAGTAGGTAGTAGCGCCGGTGCGCTGCGCCACGCCGGGAATCGAGGTGCTTTGCACCGGCAGGTGC
>JAYVST010000897.1:0-5486 GCA_043775255.1 Burkholderiales bacterium | reverse complement strand
TCGACCTGCGCGATCTTTTCCACCATCATGGCGATGCGCGGGCTGTCGTGGGTCTTGTGAAAATACGAAGACACGCGCTTCTTCAGATCGCGTGCCTTGCCTACGTACAGGACCTTGCCCTCGGCGTCGATGTGGCGGTAGACCCCCGGCAAGCCGGGACAGTTCTTCAGGAATTCGGCAACATCGAATGCCGGTGGCGCGGCAGCGGGCGGCCCGGCGGCGGCCGGTTCCTCTGTCGCCTGCGTGCCCTCACCAATGCTCATCGATGCGCCATGGAGAAGCGCGCGGTTCCTCCGTGCAGAACGACGCGCTGCCTTGGGCGCCCCAGCGCAGCGCTCATGCGTCGACCAGCGTGCGGGCGCGCGCGAACACCGCCTCGAACATCGCCGGGGTAAGACGCCTGGTGTTGGTGTTGTAGCGGCTGCAGTGGTAGCTGTCGATCAGCGTCACGCCGCCGGGCAGGTCATGTTCGGCGCCGTGGACGAATTTGCAATGGGACTTTTTCAGGCCCACGGCCGTGAGCAGGGCACCGTGCGCGATCAGGCCTAAGGCCACGATCACGCGCAGGCCGGGCTGCTTCAGGTCGGCGGCAAGAAAATGGTTGCAGCGCCTGATCTCGTCGACATCCGGCTTGTTGTCCGGCGGAAGGCACTTCACCGCGTTGCTGATGCGGCATCCGGCGAGCTTGAGGTCGTCGTCACCATCGGGCGAAAAGCGGCCGCGCGCAAAGCGGAATTTCTTCAGTGTTTCATACAGCAGAAACCCGGCATGGTCGCCGGTGAACGGCCGGCCGGTGCGGTTGGCGCCGTGCATGCCGGGCGCCAAACCGACGATCACCAGCGACGCGTCCCCGGCGCCGAAGGGCGGCACCGGCTTGCAGAAGTAACCCGGGTGGCGCGCCTTGACTGCGCCCAAGAATGCGGCGAGCCGCGGGCAAGCGCGGCAGTCGGCGCGGTATACGGTGTCGGGCATGCAGGAATTCTACTCGGGGCCATGCGCCACTATCGCAATGCCGCAGACGCCGTCGATTGCAGGGTGCAAGGCTGTTCGTGAATGGCTGCCGCCGGCTTCAAAGCGAATTTCCAGTCGCACCACCTGCGTCGTTCGGATCGAGCCGCGCGGCGTCGCCGGGGTTGCATTGATGCTGCTCTTGCCGCACAGTGCCACCTTGCGTCAACTTCGAAAGGCGGCTTCCATGGCGGTAATGATAGTGACAGGCGCGGGCCGCGGCATCGGCGCGGCCACCGCGCGACTCGCGGCGCAGAACGGCTGGGACGTGTGTGTCAATTACCTGCGCGACGACCATGCCGCCGAACAGGTGGCCGACGCCGTCCGCGCGGCCGGGCGACAGGCGCTGACCGTGCAGGCCGACATGGCGGACGAAGAGGCGATTGTGCGCATGTTCCGCGCGGTCGATGTCGAGCTCGGCAGGCCCTCCGCCCTGGTCAACAACGCCGCGGTGACCGGTTCCGGCCGGCGCCGCGTCGATCAGATGACGGCGGCGGCGGTCAATGCCATCATGGCTGCCAACGTGACCGGCTCGATCGTTTGCGCGCGCGAAGCCATCCTGCGCATGTCGACACGGCACGGCGGTGCGGGCGGCGTGATCGTCAACGTGTCGTCGGTCGCGGCGCGCCTGGGCTCACCCGGCCTGTGGATGGACTACGCGGCCTCCAAGGGTGCGATCGATACCTTGACCTTTGGCCTCGCCGCCGAGGTGGCTGAAGAAGGAATACGCGTGAACGCGGTGCGCCCAGGCCTGATCGACACCGATATTCATGCCGTCATGGGCATGCCCGAGCGGGCGCAGCGGGGCGCCAAGTTCATCCCGATGAAGCGCGCCGGCAGCGCAGATGAGGTCGCCCAAGCCATCATCTGGCTTGCTTCGCCCGCCGCATCCTACGTCAGCGGCGCGACCATCGATGTCGCCGGCGCGCGCTGAAGCCGACCCGGCTGCCGTCACGGCGCGCCCGGCTTCGGCGATCGGGGGCAAGACCAGGACGCGCTCTCAGACTCCAAGATAGCGGCGCCACAAGGCATGGTCAGCACCGAGCCCGGCCGAACTGCCCTGCCAGGCGACGCGACCGCGCTCGATGATGGTGTGCCGATCGGCGATCTTCCAAGCGATTCATGCGAGTTCGCCCTGTCGCAGCTTGAAGCGCTGCAACTTGCCGTTCTCGGTGCGCGGCAATGCGTCGACGAACTGCACCGCGCGCGGGTACTTGTACGGCGCGATGGTGGTCTTCACGAGCTGCTGCAAGTCCTGCACCATGGCGGCGCCGGCGGCGCAGCCGGGACGCAGCACCACGAAGGCCTTGACGATCTGCCCGCGCGCCTGGTCCGGCACGCCGACGACGCCGCATTCGGCCACTGCCGGATGGGTCAGCAGGACGTCCTCGACCTCGGGGCCGGCGATGTTGTAGCCGGCACTGATGATCATGTCATCGGTGCGCGACTGATACCAGAAGTAGCCGTCCGCGTCGACCAGATAGGCATCGCCGGTCAGGTTCCAGCCGTTCTGCACGTAAGAAGTCTGGCGCACATCATCGAGGTAGCGGCAACCGGTCGGCCCCTTGATCGCAAGGCGACCGATGCGACCGGGCGGCAACGGCGCTCCGTCTTCGTCCAGCACGGCGGCGCGGTAGCCGGGCACCACACGACCGGTGGCGCCGGGGCGGACGTCTCCCGGCTTGCAGGCAATGAACGCGTGCAGCAGCTCGGTCGAGCCGAGGCACTCGGTCATCTCGATGCCGGTCGCCTCGCGCCAGGCGCTGCGCGTGTCGGCGGGCAGCATTTCGCCCGAAGACACGGTCACGCGCAGGCTTTTCAGGTCGTGCGATGCCGCCAGCGGCGCCATCCGTCGGTAGAAGGTCGGTGCGGTAAAGCAGATCGTCGCCGCGTGGCGCGCGATGCCCTGCAACAGGGTCTCGGGCGACCATTGTTCGACCAGCACAGCGCAGGCCCCGGCACGCAGCGGGAACAGGAACATCCCGCCTAAGCCAAAGGTGAAGGCCAGCGGCGGCGTGCCGATGAAAACATCGTCAGGCCGAGGGCCGATGATCCGGCAGGACAGCACGTCGCAGATGGCCAGCACATCGCGATGAAAATGCATCGTGCCCTTGGGGACGCCGGTGGTGCCCGAGGTAAACGCGATCAGGGCCACGTCGTCGGCGGCGCTGTCGGCGTTGACGAAGTCGGCGTTCTTGGCCGCCATCAAGCGCTCGAGCGATTCGGGCTCCTGCGCAGGCGCATTGAAATACAGCACATGGCGCAATCCTTCACAGGCGCCGCGGGTGCGACGCATTTCGTCGGCTAACGCGAAGTCGCACAGGGCGGCGGCGATTTCGGCCTTGCCTACGATGGCCGAGAGCTCGCGCTCGCGCAGCAAGGGCATGGTGGTCACGGCGATGCAGCCGGCCTTGACCACCCCCAGCCACGCCGCTGCGAGGGCGGGATTGTTGCCGCTGCGCAGGAGCACCCGGCTGCCGGTCGGCAGGTTCACGTCCTCGCGCAAGACACGGGCGATGCGATTGGCGCGGGCCAGCAATTCGGTGTAGCTAACGCGCCCCTCGGCGCCGATCAGGGCAGTGCGCGCGCCCTGCCCTGCCGCCACGTGCGCATCGACCATGGCCGCCGCGCAGTTGAGCCGCGCCGGATAGTCAAGCTCGGGCAATTCGAAGATCAATTCCGGCCATTGCTCGCGCGGCGGCAATTTGGCGCGCGCGAAATGGTCGGCATAGCCGGTGGGTTGCAAGGGCTGATCCTTGCACCGATTCATGCGACCGGCGGCGACCAGGTGGGTGCCACCAGGCGACGCTTGCCGTCGGTCGAGAAGCGGATGCCGGGTTCGTTCAGGTCCTTGCGGTCCCACAACTGGCAGGTCACCTGCTTGTGCTTCTGATCGAGGCCTTCGCAGTAGTTGGTGTACTCGCACAGGCGCACCAGGTGGCCCAGACCGAGCGCGGTCTTCAGCGCCCAGTCCGGATCGGCCAGGCTTTGGCGCGCGGTGCCGACGATATCGCAATCCCCGCGCGCAAGCATGGCTTCGGCCATGGCGAAGTTGTGCACTCCCCCCGTGCACACCACTGGCAGCGCGAACCCGGCAGCGCGAATCGCGCTGCGAATAGTCGCCGTCGGTGCGCTGTTGCGCCCGAACGGGCCGAACTCGTCGGACAGGTATTGCGGCATGCATTCATAGCCGCTGCGGCCGGTATAGGGGTAGGCTGCGGCGCCGACGCCGGGCTGTTTGGCGTCGTCGAACTTGCCGCCGCGCGAGGTCGAAATGAAATCCATGCCGGCGCGCGCGAACTCGACCCCGAACCAGGCGGCGTCTTCTACGGTGTTGCCGCCGTCTATGCATTCTTCGGCCAGGGTGCGGCAACCGACCACGAAGTCGGAGCCTACTGCCTGCCGCACCGCGCGGTAGACCTCGAGCGGCAGGCGCACGCGATTATCGCGCGCACCGCCATAGCCGTCGGCGCGAACATTGGTGGCCGACAGGAAAGACGCCATCGTGTAGGCATGGGCATAGTGCAACTCCACCCCGTCGAAACCGGCCTGCCGCGCGCGCACCGCAGCGGCGGCGAACAGGCCCGGCAAGGTTTGCGGCAATTCGCGGATGTGCGGCAACCCGGTGTCGGTGACCCGCTCACGCGCGCCGAATTGCAGTGCTTCCCATTCGCGCGGGTCGAGAATTTCCTTTTGCGCCGCCGGCGCCAG
Source organism: Burkholderiales bacterium (assembly GCA_043775255.1). GTDB lineage: Bacteria > Pseudomonadota > Gammaproteobacteria > Burkholderiales > JAEUOS01 > JAEUOS01. Next base: position 767 of record JAYVST010000897.1, on the reverse strand, counting down.
ATGCGCAAGATGCTGGCGCACCGCATCGTCGCTCCAGGCGGCAGCGCCCAGACGTTCCCTGTGCCGGTCCGTGATGCGCAGGAAACGCTGAAAGAATTTCTCCGCCTCCGGGCGCTTGCGGATGCTCAGGAAATCGATGATCTGGATTAACACCCGGGTGTGGCCACCGCTCGCGCGTCGGATCGTATCGACCAGTTCGCGCAGGCCGTCGATGTAGCGGTCATGGCTGATGCGCAGGAGCGGGCCACTGGGTACATCGCGGATGCCGGTGGCCTCGATCACCAGCGCGCCGGGGCGTCCGCGGGCGAAGCGCTCGTACCACTGCAGCACGTCGATGGTCGCGAAGCCGTCCTCGTTGGAGCGCCATGGCACCATGGCCGGCACCCAGGTTCTCTGTTCGAGGCGCAGCGCACCGATACCGACCGGACTGAACAGCGCCGATGCGGCGGCCGCCTCCAGCGTCGGCACCCGGCCGATCGTTGAGTGGAACTTGATGCGTTGCGGCGGCTTCCACATGAAGGTTCAAGCCCCGGCATGGGCATCGAATTCGGAGCCCCAAATAATACTTGAAACCTAAAGCATCGGGTCTGCCCGTCGCGCCCCTGTCAACGCGCCCCTACTTGCCGGTGAAGCGTGGCTTGCGCTTTTCCTTGAACGCGGCCAGTGCTTCCTTGGCATCTTCGCTGTCGCGCACCAGGCCAAGATCGCGCCCGGCGCGGGCCATCTTCTCCGACGGCCCTTGCGCGAGCACGCCTTCGACGACGAAG
>JAYVST010000896.1:0-2040 GCA_043775255.1 Burkholderiales bacterium | reverse complement strand
GTCATCGCGCGCTCACGTCGGAAATATGTCATGCCATATGCCCAAACCAAGTCCGGGAAGCTGCACTTCGAAGTGATCGACCAGGTGGCGCCATGGCACGCGCCCGGCGAAGCGATCGTTTTTCACCACGGCATCGGCGCAGCGCCGGGCATCTGGCACAAGTGGCTGCCTGCGTTGAGCGACAAATACAAGGTGGTCGTCTTCGATATGCGCGGCTACGGCAAGTCGCATGATCCGAGCGCACGGTTCGACTGGTCGCTCGACCTGTTGGCCGAGGACGTGCGAGCCGTGGCGGATGCCGCAGGGATTGACAGGTTCCACCTGGTAGGCGAATCGATTGGCGGAACCGTCGTCCTGAAATGCGGCTTGACGATGCCGCAGCGGATCAAGACGCTGACTGTCAGCAATGGCGCCCACATAGGTTCCACGATCCAGCGGGCGAATGAATGGCGGGATCGGCTCGACACGCAGGGCATCAAGGCCTGGTCCGACGAATTCATGAAGGGCCGGTTTCATGACGACGCGCTCGACCCCGGCGAGCGCGCCTGGTTTGCACAGGCGCAGGAGGCATGGACGCGGGACTCGATCCTTGATGCGCTGGCGGTTCTGGTCGGAACGGATATGACCGCGTCGTTGAAGGACATTCGATGTCCAACGCTCCTGATGCATGGCGACGCGAGCCCGTTCATTCCGGTTTCGGTGATGGCGGAGCTTCACGGCCTGCTGCCGAACTCGTTTTTTCAGGTGTTCGAGCATGCGCGGCACGGGTTGCCGTTTTCGCATGGGGTCGAGTGTTCACGAGTGCTGCGAGGCTTTCTTGAACGATCTCAGCATGGGTGACACAAGCAAGTTGCCCACCGTGGTTGCCGTGCATGTTGGCGACAAACATGGATTCAGCAAAACGCCAAACGAGTCCATCCGCCTGATCGAGAACTGGGGCGTTGAGGGCGACTCCCATGCCGGAACCACGGATCAGCACCTGTATCACATCAAGCGGTTCGGGCAGCATCCCAACCTGCGGCAAGTGCACTTGATGCAGGCAGAGTTGTTTGACGAAGTGCATGCCAAGGGGCACACGGTGCACCCCGGCGATCTCGGCGAGAATATTTCCACGCGCAATCTGGACCTGCTTCACCTGCCGGCCGGGACGCGCCTGCGGTTTGGTCCGGATGCGGTCATCGACCTCACCGGCCTGCGCAACCCGTGCGTTCAGATTGAAAACTTTCAGCCAGGCTTGCTCGCCCATTGCGTCGAAAAAAAGCCGGACGGGGTTGTCCGCAAGGCCGGGGTGATGAGCATTGTCCTGAAGGGCGGCATCGTGCGTCCCGGCGACTTGATCGGTGTCGAGCTTCCGCCGCTGCCGCATGCGCCTCTGGTCTATCGAACCCCTGCGCTAACGGGCGTGGCTGCGGGCAAACGTCCAGGGGTACCGGCTACGGCGCAGTTTGCCGGAAGGGATGCCGGCAAATGACGGCACGTCCGGCGTTGCCACCGCGTGTTTTCGCAGCGCGCACCTGACCTCTCGACAGCGCGCGGATATTGCCTCTCAGAGTTGCACTTCCCACGCCCCCCGGCTGCGGCTCCCCGCTCTGAGCATGCGCGAGCGGCGATGGACGATCAGGTCGCCGATGATCGCATTGGGCAGGCCGTTGCTGAAGTCGCGCCAGATGGCGCCGGCGTCGGACGATTCGAATACGCCGAGGTCGGTGCCCACGAAGAGACGGTTCGGATCGTCCGGGTCGATGGCAATTGCGTTGACTGCGGTGTCGGGCAGATTGCTGCTGCGGTTTGCCCAAGTTTGGCCGCCGTCGGCGGAGAACATCACCCGCGCGCCGCTCGGCCACGAGCTTGTCATCCACAATGCCGACGCGCTCGCGTCCAGCGCCGCCACGTCGCTCAGATACACGCGCCGCGGCGATTTCAGCGCGGTCACGCGCGCGTTGGACCAGCCGGCGGTGCCGCGTTGCACCAGGTAGGCGGCGCCGGCCTGGGTGCCGAGGACTACGACTTTCTCGCTTGCAAAGACCAGCGTCGAGGCGC
>JAYVST010000895.1:0-2128 GCA_043775255.1 Burkholderiales bacterium | reverse complement strand
GACCGACAACGCCGCTACCGTCTTGCCGCGCAGGTCGTCCCAGCCTCTGACCGAAGGATGCGCCACCACGTATTGCAATGCCCGGCGGCGAATGCAACTGCCAATGATGCGAAAGCGCGCCCCCTTCGACAAGGCAGTGGTGGCTGGCGGCGAACCCAGCTCGCCGACCTTGAGCACACCCGCGTCATAGCGCGAGGCGATTTCCGGCCCACCGAACACCACCTTGAGCGACAGATCGAGCCCCTCGTCGCGAAAAAAACCGCGCTCGATGCCCAGACGCAGCTGGATGCCCTCCTTGTCGGTGGGGATGCCGTATTCGACCGCAGTAGGCATGCGCAATATCTCCATGAAAGTGTCGGCACCCAAAATCGGATTATCCATCGAACCCAAAAACATGACCGGCTCCGGCGCGACCGTCATGTTTTGGCAACGATCGATAGAATGCCGACTACCGCCCCGCAGCCGCCGCATTGCCACGGCGCTGCGTCCGCGCCTCCAACAACATCACGCCGAAACTTCCTACCTCCGCCATGCGCAAATCCGTCGTCCGCACCGATCTCTGGCTCGACCCCTCATTCGAAGAACTGCTGGCACAGGAAGCCGACATCGACCTTGCACGTTGTGCCGTCGGCGCTGCGGCGCCGCAGGCATTGGCGCAACTCGCCACCGCCCATGCCTTCCATGTCTCGCCGACCAAGGATGAATTGCCGCCGCATCTCTGGGTCAACGATGCATTTCTCGCGGCATGTCCGAAGCTGCTGGTGGTGTCGTCCGCAGGCGCCGGGTACGACACCGTCGACGCCGCCGCCTGCACGCGCGCCGGCGTGGCGCTGGTCAACCAGGCCGGCGGCAATGCGGTATCAGTCGCTGAAATGGCCATCGGGCTGATGCTCGACGTGTCAAGACGCATCAGCGAATGCGATCGCCGGCTCAGGCGCGAGCGCGGCTTTCCGCGCGAAGACGTGATGGGACGCGAGCTTGCAGGCAAGGTCGTAGGCTTGGTCGGCATCGGCCATACCGGCTCACGGGTGGCGCATCTTGCCCTCGCCTTCGGCATGACCGTACTCGCGCACGACCCCTTGCTGTCCGACGCCGAAATCAAGCGGCGCGGCGCGCAACCGGCGGCCATGCACGATCTGCTCGCGCGCGCCGATTTCGTCTCGCTGCACTGTCCGCGCGACGCCACCACCATGGGCATGATGAACGCGCAAGGGTTTGCGCGCATGAAGCGCGGCGCCATCTTCATCTCCACCGCGCGCGGCGGAATCCATGACGAATCCGCGCTCGCCGACGTGCTCGCCCGCGGACATCTCGGCGGCGCTGGTCTCGACGTGTGGCATCCGGAGCCGCCGCTGCTGGACAATCCGCTCCTGCAGATGGAAAACGTCGTTGCCACCTACCACATGGCCGGCGTCACGCATGAGGCGCGCCGCAACGTGGCCGGCATGGGGGCTGCGCAGATCATCGGTGCACTGCGAGGCGAGCGGCCGCCGCGGCTGGTAAACCCGGAGGTCTGGCCCGCGTACTGCGACCGCTTCGAGCGCATCATGGGCAATGCCCCGCGCGGCGTTGCCTGCGCGGCATAGGTCGATCCACCCGAATCCGGCGCCAAGCCGGCGAAAGCATGGAGGCAAACATGAACGCTCGCACATCTGCAAGAAACGGGTTGGGAACCAGACGCTGCCTGTGGGCCCTGCTCGCAACCATCCTGCCGGTTCTCGCAGCACTTCCCGCGGCGCATGCCCAATACCCGGATCGGCCAATCCGCTTCATCGTGCCGCAGGCGCCGGGCAGCGCCACAGACACCATTTCGCGCATTCTCGCCACCGAACTGGGGCCGCAGTTGGGACAGCAAGTCGTGATCGAGAACCGCCCCGGCGGCGCGTTCACCATCGGGCTGGACATCGTGGTCAAGGCAGCGCCGGACGGCTACACCATCGGCATGGGCCCGGTCGGTGCACTGTCGATCAGCCCGAGCATGATGGCCAAAGTACCCTACGACATCGAACGCGACCTGCAGCCGGTTTCGCTGGTGTCCATCGGCCACATGCTGCTGGCGGTAGCGCCCAAGGTGAGCGCGACCAGCGTGACCGAACTGATCGCACTGGCGCGGGCCAATCCGGGCAAG
>JAYVST010000894.1:0-3137 GCA_043775255.1 Burkholderiales bacterium | reverse complement strand
CGGCCTTCGCGGCTTCGATCTTTTTCAGGCCTTCGAGGATGTCGCGGCCGGCGGCCCTGGCCGGGTCGGACTTCGGCCCGATCAGGACAAAATCGTTGTACATCACCTCAAGACGCGGCCCGCCCGAGCCTTCGGCGACGAATTTTTCCTCGGCCGACTTGTCATGTACGAACACCACGTCGGCGTCGCCGCGGCGTCCCTGGTCGAGCGCCTGGCCGGTGCCGACGGCGACCACGCGCACCTTGATGCCGGTCTTTTTCTCGAACGCCGGCAACAGATGGCCGAACAGGCCGCTCTGCTCGGTCGAGGTGGTCGAGGCGACGACAATGAATTTTTCTTGCGCGGTGGCACAGCCATTTGCAATGGCCAGCGCGGCCGTAGCAGCAATGATGAGGGCGCGTCGCCGCGATTTCATCCAAGGTCTCCGTCAAGATAGGCACGCGCGGCGGGTGAGCGCGGCAAGGTGAAAAATTCATGCGCGAGCGCTTCTTCGGCGATGCGCCCCCGATCCATGAATACAACATGCTCGGCGAAGCGCTTCGCGATACCTCGGTGGTGGGTGACTAAGATCACGGCCACGCCGCTGGCAGCGATTTTGTGCACGATGGCTTCCACCGCGCGGGTGGCGCCGGGGTCGAGGCTGGCGGTGGGCTCGTCGAGCAGCAGCACATCGGGTTCGAGCGACCAGGCGCGCGCCAGCGCGACGCGTTGTTGCTCGCCGCCCGACAGCACGCGTCCGGGGCGTGCTGCCAAGTGCGCCAGGCCAACCGCGTCCAACGCGAGCAGCGCGCGCTCGCGCAGTTGCGCTGCGGATTCACGGTGATGCGCCGGACTCTGCCGCAGGGCGTAGACGATGTTGTCCGCGACCGAGCGGCGCAACAGGACAGGCCGCTGGAACACCATGGCGATGCGCGGGACGCGGCCGGCCATCGTGCTCCAGGCGACAACCCCATGGCTGGGCGCAAGCAACCCGTGCATGACGCGCAGCAACACACTTTTCCCCGCGCCGTTCGGTCCGAGGATGGCGATGCGCTTCTGCGGCAGGCAGGTATCGATGCCGTCGAGCGCGCGATGCCCGCGCCCCTCGAAACATAGGTCTTGCAGGCGGACCAGAACGGAAGCATCAGCCATGACGACGCACCGCCCATTCGCGCACCGCGTAGGCCGCGCCGTTCAAGGCAAGGACCACCGTTACCAGGATGATGCCCAGTGCAAGCGCCAGCGGCAGGTCGCCCTTGCTGGTTTCGAGCGCGATGGCGGTGGTCATCACGCGGGTAACGCCGTCGATGTTGCCGCCGACGATCATCACCGCGCCCACCTCGGCCAACGCCCTGCCCAATCCCGCCAGCAGTACGGTCACAAGCGAAAAGCGGGTGTCCCAGATCAGTGTCAGTGCCGCTGTTGCGGTGGACACCCCAAGCGAGCGCAACTGTTCCTCGTATTCGCGCCAGGCGTCCTCGATCACCTGCCGCGAGAGGGCCGCGATGATTGGCGCGATCAGGAGGAATTGCGCCACGACCATCGCGCCCGGCGTGAACAAAAGGCCCAGCGAACCCAGCGGACCGGCACGCGAAAGCATTAGATACACCACCAGTCCTACCACTACCGGCGGCAGCCCCATCGACGCGTTGAGCACCACGATGGCTAGACGCCGCCCCGGAAAACGGCCCACCGCCACCGCCGCGCCCGCCAGGCAACCGGCAACAGCGGCCAGAGCAACCGCGATCAAGCTGACCTTGAGACTTAGCAGAATGATGGCGTAAAGCCGTGCGTCACCGGAGAAGGCGAGCGCAGCGGCGCCTTGAAGGCTTTCGCCGATCCAGTTCAATGTGCGGGAGTCCGAAAGAAGGTCATGAAAGAAGGTCCGTAAGGAAGACCCGAGCGCGATGCGTCATGCAGGTCGCGCGCGTGCGTGACAATGGTATCGACGCGGTGGCATAAACCCAATATGAAACGTTTTGCATATGTTGCGCATCAAGCTTGACTACAGCTTCGCCAAGTCCGCAGACAGCGGCGCAGGCGCAGCGCACCTCGACAACCCGCTGTTCGTGCTGCTCGCCGCGATCCGTGAATCAGGGTCGATCCGCCAGGCGGCCGAGCGCATCGGCTACTCCTACCGTCATGTGTGGGGCGCGCTCAAGGGCTGGGAAGCGGCACTTGCGCATGACCTGATCGTGTGGGAAAAGGGCCGCCACGCGCGCCTGACACCGTTCGGCGAAAAGCTGCTGTGGGCCGAGGAGCGTGCGCGCGCACGCATCGCGCCGCAGGTGCAAAGCCTCGCCTCGGAACTCGAAAGCGCGTTCGCGGTGGCCTTCGACGATGCTACCCATGTGCTCACGGCGCAAGTCAGCCATGACCTCGCGCTACCCTTGCTCAAGGAGCGTCTGGCGGCCGCTGGCGTGCATCTGGACCTGCAGTATCGCGGCAGCCTCGATGCGCTCGCGGCCCTGACGGCCGGCAAATGCCTGCTGGCAGGTTTTCATGTCAGCGAGGATCATGGGCCCGGTTCGGTGACCGCCAGGGCCTTCAAACGCCATCTGGTGCCGGGCAAGCACAAGCTGATCGACTTTGCCCTCCGGCGCCAGGGGCTGATGCTGGCTCCGGGCAATCCGCTGGCAGTGCGGGGCGTGGCCGACCTGACGCGACCCGGGCTGCGCTTTGTCAACCGCCAGCCGGGATCCGGCACACGCATCGAGATCGAGCAGCTCTTCAAGGCCCACAATGTTGACCCCGCGCGGGTCAATGGCTTTGCAACTGCGGAAACCACGCACCTCGCTGTCGCCGCGGCGATTGCGTCCGGCGCAGCGGACATCGGGTTTGGCATAGAAGCGGCGGCACTGCGTTACGGGCTACACTTCCTGCCGCTTTTCACCGAGCACTATTTCCTCGCGTGCCTGAAGGAAACGCTTGCGCATCCCGCCGTGCTGAAACTGACCGGTGCTCTCTGCGATCCGACGTGGCGCGCCGAGGCGGCGAACCTGCCGGGCTACAGCATCGAGAATCCGGGCGCGATCGTCTCGCTCACGCGCGTGCTGCCGTGGTATCGCTTCCGCAAACCGAAGTCCGACTCGCCCAAGTCGAAGGCCTGACATTGCGAATCGACCACCATCGGCTGCGACGCCCCATGCGGCCCTAGC
>JAYVST010000893.1:0-13358 GCA_043775255.1 Burkholderiales bacterium | reverse complement strand
GGAGCCGGCCTTCGTGGTGCGTTACGACGGCACGCCGCGTGCTTATGTCAACCGTTGCGCCCATGTGCCGATGGAACTCGATTGGCAACCCGGATCGTTTTTCGACGCCGACGGCCTATACTTGATTTGCGCCACCCATGGCGCCATGTACGACCCCGCCAGCGGTGCCTGCGCCGGCGGCCCTTGCCGCGGGCAGGGCCTGCAACCGGTTGCGGTACGCGAAGCGGACGGCCGGATTTTCCTGGAAGAATGACCATGTTGAACGACAATTCCGACCCGGCGCGTTCCGCCGGCTACGCCGCCACACCGCAAGCCGGCCGCGAAGACCCATCCTGGGAGCGCCAGACCATCGAGAAGCTGGCCTTCGCGGCCTTGAAGGAGCAAAAGTCCTCGCGCCGCTGGGGCATCTTCTTCAAGCTGCTCACCTTCGCCTACATCACCCTTTTCGTGGTTGCGCTGCTCGATTTTCCGTTTCCCGGCAAGCGCATGGCCACTGCGGTCAAGCACACCGCCCTGGTGGAATTGCGCGGTGTGATCGAAGCCGGCGGCAACAACAGTGCCGACCACATCACCTCGGCCTTGAGCAACGCGTTCAAGGACGAGCACTCGGCCGGCGTGATCCTGCGCATCAACAGCCCGGGCGGCAGCCCGGTGCAGTCCGGCATCGTCTACGACGAGATCAAGCGTCTGCGTGCCAAGTATCCGGACAAGCCCCTGCACGTGGTGATCGAAGACCTGTGCGCGTCTGGGGGCTACTACATCGCGTCTTCGGCCGACAAGATCTTCGTCGACAAGGCCTCGCTGCTGGGCTCGATCGGCGTGTTGATGGACGGCTTCGGCTTCACCGGCACGATGGAAAAACTGGGGGTCGAGCGGCGCGTCTACACCGCAGGCGAGAACAAGGCCTTCATGGACCCGTTTTCGCCGACCAACGACAAACATCGCGAATTCACCCAGGCGATGCTGGGCGAGATCCACCAGCAGTTCATCGACGTAGTCAAAAAGGGCCGCGGCAAGCGCCTGAAGGAAACCCCGGACACGTTCTCCGGCCTGCTCTGGACCGGAGCCAAAAGTGTCGAGATGGGGTTGGCCGATGCGCTCGGCACAGTCGATTCCGTCGCGCGCGACGTGATCAAGGCCGAAGTCATCATCGACTACACCGAGAAGGAGAATGTCGCTGAGCGGCTCGCCAAGCGTTTCGGCGCGACCATGGCCGGGGTGTTGGCCGACCGCATCGCCCCGCGCGCGGGGGTGATGCGATAGTCGAAACGGTTCTCCGTCGCCGCAGTTTTGCCGACACTGGTATTGCCAAGGCATCGGGAGCGGCGCGACCCCGCGCCGCGAGTTGCGCGAAATACCTCAACACAAGTAGCGAGACGCTTCCCGCAAGTGGACCCAAATCGGCGCTATAGTTTACGGGTCGCCAACGACGTCTGTCCGGCGAGTACGTACCTGCCGCCCATCCCTTCTAAATCCCGTTTCCGAGAGGTGATCCATGCCATCCCGTAAGAGAGTTCCGGCCGCCCCGCCCGTGGAGTCCTTCACCGCGCACGCAAGCGTCAAGTCGAACGCATCCGCCGCAGCCATCAAATCGGCCTACAAGATCGAGGTTCGCTTTCTCGGTGGCCTGAACACGGCGCAGAAGAACGCATTCAAGACCGCTGCGAAGCGCTGGTCGAAGGTGATCGTTGGCGACGTGCCGAGCGTGATGGTCAACGGCGAGATGGTCGACGATCTGCTCATCATGGCGCAGGGTGTTGCAATCGACGGCCCCGGCAAGATTCTGGGACAGGCCGGCCCTACGCAACTGCGCCCGGCTTCGGCCGGCGCCAACGCCTTTCTGCCGGCACGCGGGCTGATGTCGTTCGACACCGCTGACCTTGCGCAGATGCAGGCGGATGGAACGCTGGTCGACGTGATCACCCACGAGATGGGGCATGTCATCGGCATCGGCACGATCTGGACGCATAAGGGCTTGCTCGCTGGCGCCAATACGACCAACCCGCGATTCACCGGCACGGCTGCGAAGAAAGAGTACGGCACGCTCAAGGGCGCTGGCCCGACACCCGTGCCGGTCGAGAACACCGGTGGCCCCGGCACCATGAACAGCCACTGGCGCGAGACGGTCTTCAAGAACGAGCTGATGTCCGGCTTCATCGCCGCGCCGAACAACCCGTTGAGCCGCGTCACCGTCGCCAGCCTCCAGGATCTCGGCTACGTGGTTAACTTGAGCGCGGCCGAACCCTACACCCTGCCGAACCTCATGGTAATGGCCGAAGCCGGTTTGATGGCCGCGCACGCCGGTGTGGATCGGCAGCATGCCTTGCCGATCTTCGCACCGGCGGTTTTGCCCGATTCCAGCCTGGTCTAGGCGAGTCGGACCTCATGGGAATCATGCTGCGGCCGAAGGCGGTTGTTCTGCCCGAGTCCGCAGTCGTACCGGCGGCGAACCAAAAGCCGCCGCCTGCGCGCCTTACGCACGAGGTTGTGACGGATCAGCCGTACTATTACTCGCGTGCGCACATTGACATGGCGCCGGACGGACACTTCGCGGCCGGGACAAAGGTGCTGCTGCTGGCGCGCGGCAAGGGGTCGATGTGCCGTGTTGTGGATAGGCAAGGGCTTTGCGTGACCGTGGCTTATGAGGGCTTGCGCCCATTAAGTTCAAACTGAGTCGCTTAGCAAAGGTCAAGCACGCCAGTTACTCAACAGCGTGGCCAAGCGATCAATTGGAACCATACCCCCGCGCTGGTCGGGCGAGTTGGTGCCGGATTCAATTGAAGTCGGCAGGCCATCTCAGAGTGCGCGGCTTGCGTTCGGTGATGTCGCCGATTCCGACAACCTTTTCCGTATTTCCTTTGATATATCCGGATTTCTGGTCGCCAAAAAAGATTCGGCCGATCTCTTTCAAGTAATTCAGGCCGGCGGTTCCTTGCGCGACCTCGCAACCTTCTAGGTATATGGTCGCGCCGGGAGCCATGAAATCGGCGAGAAGACCGGATCGAAATCGCTCCAGGTCTTTTGAACGGTAATAGTGAATTCCGAATCCGAACTTGTCCTCTCCGCCATGGCCCATCAAATGGAGTTCGCGAACAAAATCAGGTCCTAAGGTCTTGGATAGTCTGCTCAAAATCGCCAGAATGTCCTCGAACTGTTCCATCGGAAATGCGGCATCGGTTCGACCGGTACGCAGCCTTTCCTGTGCGAACGTTCTCAACTGCGCCTCGGCAGCATCCATCTCCCGATAAGAAGTGTAGATCGTGACATCCTTGGTTGCGCCGTGCCGCTTCAAGGCGTCAACGGATGTCAGGCGTTCCTTCTCGACGGCTGCTTGAGGTCCTGCCCGCACTATTGATTCAACGCCTTCGCGCCGCATGCTTCCGGGCTCCAGATAGCCGGCTATGCGGGTCAGGAATCGCCGGCCATTGTCGCGCAGGGCAAGTTCATGCAACCAGGAATCGCCGCTTCTTTGCCGAAAAAAATCGAGCGCGAGTTGTTGGCGTTCGTTTTCATCGATCTTGTCGAATACGCTCGACACGAACGTATAGTTGCCGGCGGACTCACACACCAGTCGGCAAAGGTCCGATGCCAATTTGGCGGTGTCAAGGCCGGTGAAGAAGTTGTGATATTCGCCAATGTAATTGTCCGCATTTGCCGATCCGTTGAACTGGGGTGCGCCGGCGTCCCGTTCGAACTGGGGAACGCCCGCAGGCGCCGCGCCCACTGAAATTTGCGGACGATTCGATTTCAGACTCTGGCCGACGACGGATGCCGAGGCGGCCGAATCCGGGCGCGGTCCCGATCGCTGCGCGACATGCACGAGTTCATGCGCGAGAAGGCGGTTCCCGTCAGCAGACGAAGGGCTATTCCGGCCATCGCCAAAAACCACGTGATCTCCAACCGTATAGGCACGCGCGCCAGCGGTCCGCGCCATGACTCCGGCTCGCGCATTTGCATGAACTCGAATTTTGCTGAAGTCGTGGTCGAGGAGGGCTTCCATGACCGTGCGGGCATGGTTGTCCAGGGGTATTCCGGAACCGAGCGGCACCGGAAAGTTAATCTGAGCAGATTCGCCTGAGCCAAGCGACGGTCCAACGACTTTGGCGTGCGTCGAGGCTGGAGGCTGCGCTAGCCGATCTGCGCCGCGTGCGGCTTCTTGCTCATGGGAATCACGCACCTGACTGGCCGCGTCTAAGGAGGCATCGCGCCGGGCGCTAACGAACCGTTGCGTGGAAAGGTTGCTCGCGCCGAGTTTCGGAGAAGTTTCCGCACGAATCTCCGTTACCAGAGATTTTGGCGGCATTTCCGAAGTATCCGGAATTCTGAATCTATATGGGCGTCGCATTGTCGGCATCTGGTGACCGATTGTCGAACGCGCCGCCGGCGCGCGAGAAGCGTAGCGCCGGATTTGACCGATTGGCACCAGGTTCAGGATCAGACGGCTGGAGTCGGTCACCGGGGGCCCCATCCACAATCCCAAATCTCCGCTTCAATTTCGGGAGGTGGCACCGACCGCTGCAACGATTGTTGGGCAGTTTCATGAAGTCCGCGCTCTACGGCATCTTGGAGAAGGCCATGCTCAACACCGTGCGTTGGCCAATAGATTTAATTTCCAACAAGTCTACGTCGGCGCGGACCGCACTGGCTTCAGTCTGGGCGGTCACACTGCTACATATCCGGGCGATGGCATTCACGTCAGCATCTGAGATCCAACCGCTCATCAGGGTTTTGATCGTCTTAAGCTTGTTGGCAGTCGCCAACTTCCCAATGTCGCTCTCTGAATGTGCGTTGACCCAATCGCGAACCTGGTTGTCGTTGTTGATCCAGTAGGGGCTGGGGTCGTTCTCTTCGGCTGTGTCCTTGACGTTCTTGCTCTCCAGGGCGCCGCTGACTTCCGCCATCAGGTTACCCTGGTATCCAGGCTCGACAGTGGCAGTCCGCGTCCCCCCGAAATACCCCTTTACAGCACTGATGATCCCTTCGGAGTAACGGTCCTTCAAGCCGATGATGTGGCCGAACTCATGCGCCGGGGTCCATGTAAACGCATCTCCTTCGCGCGCATTCAGGGTCATGGAGCGACCGTGCACACCGGACGAGACATGCGATGGGCCGGATATGTTGTCTGCCTCAATTTGCGTTGCGGTTCCGGCACCGGATCCGGGAGAGCGATAGGCCACGGTGACGCTGCAATTCACCGAGTAGCCGTCCGGGAATGTTCGAGTCCAAGTGGCGTTGATCGAATTCTGGATCGAGGCTGCGCGGGCGGCGTTCGCCTCCGGGCCATACAGTTCCATCGCGCCTCTGATGCTGACGGAGTTTTCGGTCCGATCGACAAACAGTCCAGGAGCGGGGGAAAACCTCGCGACCGGCAGGGCATCCCGCTGGATCACGCCTGCTGCAACCCCTTCACTTGCTGGCCCGCCGTGAAACCCAACAGTCTCCGCCGCTTTTGCTTGGGCCTCCAGAGATCCATCCGCCGGCCCTATCCGCAGTCCTTCCGAGGGGAGGGCCCCCCCGGTCTGCTGGACGACATGGGTCAACTCATGCGCCAACAGCTGCTGACCCTCGGGTGAGTGGGGCTGGTATCTGCCGGCCCCAAACACGATGTGATCCCCAACTGCATAGGCTTTGGCATTGACGGCCGCAGCGCTCCCTGCCGCCTTGTCATCCGTATGCACTCGCACCCGGCTGAAATCGTGCCCCATGCGTCCTTCCATCGCATCCTGCACAGGCCGGCCAAGCGGCCGGCCCGAGGAGCGCAAGACGTCGTTGACGCTTGCCGGCACGTTGCCATCCGCACGATTGCCGGTCTTGGAACTATCCTGCGCCAGTCGTTGAACTGTCTGGTTTCCGACCATGTGCTGCCTTTGAGGTGCAGGATGCACTTGACGGTACGAACCGGACGCCGCGCTGTTCGACAGCGAATGGAGGGAAGATTCTCTCCGTAGGGTTTCAGTCTGCTTATGCACAAAGATTCGCCTGGAAGCTACGGTGTCCAAAACCCGAGGTAAGTGCCTCTTGCAAGTTTTGCATTTCCTTCGATCGCGCTGACTTTCAGCCAGTATTGCGCGCCACTCTTCCCGAACTCTCCGGCACCGGAGGTGCCCATATGGGCGATGACGATATAGGTATCGTCACCGTCAACCTGGACTTCGACCACCACGCCGGCGTGCCCGGTCCAAAGGATCAGGTCTCCAACGCTCGGAGCGTCTTTGTGGATCGGCTTCGCCTTGCCGGCCTTGACGAGACTGTCGATGACCGGGATCCACGCACTGACCGAAGAAGAGTCAACAACGCGTCCAAACGGTTCGGCGACGACAGTTCCAACGTCGCGATCTTTCACCTCTTGGCCAATGCTTCGACCGGCAAGAACCCATAGCACGAACTTGGCGCAGTCGAATTCCGTCTCTTCCCACCACCATCCCTCTTTGCGCTCATCCCAGCTGTTGCCCTTTGCGGTCCTGGTGACCAACTCATGGCCGTATTGTGCCTTCTTCTTTTGCAACTGATTCACCAGGAGCCGTGCCGCCTCAGCGCGAAGTGCACCCGGGTCGGGCACGACGCGGTCAGCCTTCGTTTCTTCGGCTGCCACGGCCACTGCGGTGCCGTCGCTTGTGACCTGACGCTGGATTTTCTCCTTGGACGCGGGCCTTGACGGCATAGTCGAAGGCGGCACCGATGCGGTGCCGGGTTCGTCCTGTATGTCCCGCAGCATTGCGCTCGGCGAGGGTGGCGGCGCGGCGTTCGGGCTCGAAGCGGCTACGTCGACGGCGATCGACCCCGTGATCGGGATTCCGTTCAAGCTGAAGATCTCGAAGAAATAGGTACCTCTCGCCAGCCCCTTCCAACCAAAGGATGCGGAGTTCCCGATTTCGAACCGCTTTGCCGCGCCGATCTCCTCGTCGGATTCTTCGACGCGGCGGTGTAGCACCACGAACGCGGCGTAGCCGGCTGCCGCCGCATAGTCGGAGGCGGCGTCGATTCTCAGATCGATACGTCCAGCCGCCACCGCGAACTCCCGTGTTCTCGGGAGCCTGGCCTTGATGCTGTAAGTGCCTTTCCAGGAAGCGGGGCCGGGGGCCAACGAACCGGGTTCAGGCGGCGGCGCGACATCTACCTTGACCGAGCCGGTAAGCGGGATACCGTTGAGACTGAAAATCTCGAAGAAATAGAATCCGCCGGCAAGCCCGTCCCAGCTCAATACCGCGGTCTTACCGATCTCGAAAGGCCTGACCGAATCGGTCTTGTCTTCGGAATCGCCTGTGCTGTGATGCAGGAGCACAAAGACGGTATAGCCCCGCGCGGAAGCGAACTCGGATTCGGCATTTATCGTCAGATCGACGCGGCCGCCCTCAACCTGAAACTCCCGCGTCATCGGCAACCTGGCGTCGATGCTGAACGTGCCGCTCCAGGAACCTGGCTCCACCGTCACCCTTTGCGGAACCCGGCCCAATGCTTTCTGACTGAATATCTCCATCAAGTCCGGGCGCCATCCGCGTGCCATCTCCGAGCCCCTGACGGTCTTGTCGGTCGCGTCAAGTGCATTGATATCGTGATACGTCGTGCGCCCGGTCCAGGCCTCGACCGGCCGGCGGGTGGTGCTCGCGACGGCCTCCGCGAGGGAGGTGTCGCCGGCGATTGTGGCGCTGTTGCAGGAGTCGAACGAGATTCGTGCGGTGGGTGAGAAAGCGGTCGCAGACATCGAGCGAGCCTCGCTCACCGACAGTCCGTAGTCCGACATGCCCTCCCAGCCATGTCGCAGCGCCAGGATGCCGGGCGTTCCGTGTGCAAAAGCATGGAGAGCGCCGATCGAAGACGCCGGAAACTGATCAAGCAGACTTGCCAGGGTGTGGCTCTCGTCGATGAAAAAGACGCGCGCGGCGCCGGCGCGCCGCAAGACGCCGCCGAGGTCGACTTTCCCACGCTCGTAACCGGTACGTTCCACCAGCCAGACCGTCGCCTTGTCGGTGCCCATTGCCGCTGCCGCGTCGGCGAACTGATAGGGATGCATGGCATTGACTTCGGCCGCACCGGGCGCGCCGACGACAACGACGCGATATGTCTGGCCGCCCGGTAGTAAAGCGGGAGAATCAGGCGCCTTCCCCGGGGGTGAAGCCACAATTGTCGCGGACGGCTGCGAATCATCGACGGGCCTACGCTGCAGGCGCCGGTAACCGGCGGCGCCCTGCTGTACAACGTGGGTCAGTTCGTGCGCGAGGAGGTGGCGCCCGCTCCCGCCGCTCCCGCCGGTCGCGTCATATCGGCCTTCAGCGAAGAAGATGTCGCGGCCCGCGGTAAATGCCTGCGCTCCAATCGATCGCGCGGTACTGCCTGCCTCTGCATCGGTGTGGATGCGTACGCTGCTGAAGTCCCGGCCGTAGCGTGGTTCCAGTTCGGTGCGAAGGTTGTCGGGCAACGGTTGTCCGTTCCCGCTCGAGGCGGGCGCAAGTTGATTCGCCTGGTGCGACCGGGGGAATCGCTCGGCCGTCGCCAAGGCAGTGGCAGTTCCTCGGCGCCTGCCGATCGTTGCCGGTGGTGGCGGCGAAACGACCAGCGCGTCTGCGATCCGGTCGGCCTCACGCTCCTCCGGATCGTCCGGCTGGCTGACTTCCAGCCTGGCGGAAATGCCCAGGATGCGCAGCGTCTGCATATTGCCCGCGAGCTGGAAACCCGGCATGCGGCTTGCCTCGTCGCCGTGCGTGGGCACCGGTGCGGGCGGCGGGCGCGCAGCCGCTGCCGAGATTGGAAACGCCTTGGCGTGTTCGGACAACGACATACCCGACTCAAGTCTGGAACCGCGTTCGATACCGTTCCGCAGGCCGATGCGCTAGTGCGGGCGCAGCATCTTCTTCACCCTCGCCCGCGCCGCCTGAGTCGGCCCCGTTGGCGCCACGATTGGACCGGTCGCGATATCCACTTCCAGCTTGTTGAGCGCCTTGTTGATGTCGATCGCGTAGGTCCAGTTCTCCTGGCCGTGTCCCTTGCGCAGGCGCTCGAACCAGCCGCCCCAGAGCAGGGCGACGGCGTTGTGGGCGGCGTCGTCGGTGACGATCAGTTTGCCGCTGTCGCCGTGGTCGGAGAATATGCTGCCGGCTTCGCCGATGATCAGGTAGTCGGTGTAAATCGAGTTGTCGCTGTCTTCGAATTCGTAGGCGAACGCGATTATGGTGCCTTTCTGGATGCCGCGGGTGCGGCCGATGCTGACGACCTTGGTGCCGATCGGGCCCATGGTGTTGAGGTCGAGCGGCAGCGGCGCGCCGATGACGCCGATCTTGTGCAGGCCGGACTTCGCCAGCGCCCGCGCCGCGTCCGACAGTTCGACGAAGGCGCAGTCGATGCGGTAGTACGCGTCTTCCTCGTCGATCAGGCCGTTGAAGTAGTACTCGTCGGGGTCGTACTCGTAGGAGGCCTGGGTGAAGCCGATGCGGTAGCGGCTGGGCTCGGGGTGGTAGATCGGGCGGCCGGAGGGGCCGCCGACGTGCTGGTTGGTGAGAAGGCCGATCTTGCCGTCCATGCGTTTCTTCACCACGCAGGCAGCCGTGCCGTAGTAGCCGCCGAGGCCCGGCTGATAGCCGCCCAGTTGAACGCCGCCGACGATCCCTATATTGCCGCTCCTCAAGTCGGAAACGATGGCTTCGTTGGCGGCCGTTATCGCCGGCGCCTGCGGCTCGTCGGTAGCCTTCTTGCCGACCACCACGTCGGTCTTGCAGAACAAGCCGTCCGGGCCATCGAGTTGTTTCGGGATTTCTTGAGTTTTCGGGACGAGGGAGTCCGGCGCCTTGCTGGGCACGAAGATGATCACCGCCGGCTCCGCCGTCATCTTGTTCTTGACGGTCTTGAACCCGAGCGCGCAGCCAAGGTTGTCGTTGATCCGGTCGATAAGGGCGGCGTTGGCGGCGCGGATTCGCAGCAGGTCACCGAGGGATGTTGCTTTGGGCATGGCGGACTCCTTTACTGTGGCGGGATGAAAAGAACAAGTGCGCCCCGGTGTGCGTGTCGCCGGGTGCGGCGCAAAGCCTGACAGGCTCGGTTGGCATGGTCCTGGCCCCTGCTTCACGTCGTGGGCGCGTTTGCGCCGGTGCGCCGGGCGGGTGGCTCCGCCAGCAGGTGCTGGTACCCGCGGAACTCGGCTGCCCCCGGGACTTTGCCTTGCTTGGCGTACTGGCGTGCCACCGCGCGCAGCAGGTGGCCCATATCGATAGCGTCGTCCCGTGTGGCGGCGGCATAGGCTGCGTCCATCACCACGTTGCGGATGTCGCCGCCGGCCAGCTCGAACCGGGCGCCCAGGAATTCGTAATCGATGTCCGCGCTGAGGGGGGCGGCGGCAGGCAGCATGCCGCGCCACAGGCGCGCACGACCGGCAGCGTCGGGAAACGGGAATTCGATCGTAAAGTGCACGCGCCGGCTGAAGGCGTCGTCGATGTTGCCGGCCAGGTTGGTGGCAAGGATCACCACGCCGTCGTGGTCTTCCATCTTTTGCAGCAGATAGGCGGTTTCGACGTTGGCATAGCGGTCGTGGGCGTCCTTGACTTCGGAGCGTTTGCCGAACAGGGCGTCGGCCTCGTCGATGAACAGAATAGCGTTGGTGCGCCGTGTCGTGTCGAAGGCGCGGTCAAGGTTCTTTTCCGTCTCGCCGATGTATTTGGACACCACGGCTGCCAGGTCGATGCGCTGAAGGTCGAGGCCGAGCCGCCGGGCGAGCATGTGCGCGGCCATAGTCTTACCGGTGCCGGAGGGGCCGGCGAACAGCGCCTTGATGCCGCGTGCGCCGCTCATGCGGCGGCCGAATCCCCATTCGTCCAGCACCCTTGGCCGCTGTCGGATCGCGCCAAGCAGGCTGTCCAATCGCTCCTGAACGTGGAGGGGCAGGACAAGGTCATTCCAGCCTGTGCACATGGCTGCCTGATACGATTCGTTGGCTGCGTGACTGCCGGAGACAACGCGCGCGGCCTTGAAAAGGTCGGCGTCAACAGGCGCGTCGCGGCCATCATTTTCGGCAAAGTCTCGCGCGACTTGCACGGCCCTCATGATGCAGTCCGCGTCGAAAATGAAGCGATCAGCCAAACCATCGATATCCGCATCGTTGGCATATGGCCCGAGGGCGCAGCGCCAGCATTCCGCGCGCTCCCCCATTCCCGGCGCTGGCAATTGAATTTCAAGGCAGCGGATGGAAGTGCCGAGGGCACTGCGCAGGTTGTGCTTCAGTGTGCCGGCAATCACCAGTCCAGGCACATCGGCGCACAGTTGTCGCAGGGCCGCCAAGGGCGCTTCAAGCGGACGGCCCTCGGGGTCGAACAGGGCCCCGGCAGGCGTGGCGACGATGCCGGGCCGCTGCAGTCTTGCGAGCAAGGTCAATGCGGCGACCAGTTCCTGAGTGTTGGCGCCGGCCGCCATGCGCTGCAAATCCAGGTAGACGGTCTGCCGCGCCGCACCGGCGAACAAGGCGTGGCCGGCGGCGCTTGCAGACGCAGCGTTTTCCGCCGTGCAGAGGATGGTGGGCAGCTGCTCGCCCGCGACAATGCGCCTGGCCAGATGCGCCAGCCCTGGCGGCGGAGGGTTGGCGACTTCGAAACTTGGCGTGCATGGCTGCGTGGTGCATGCAGACGCCAGGCGCTCGTCGGCGTATGGCAGTCCCATCAGCCAGTTCCCCAACGGGGGGGCGAGGCGCAGGCCGCGTTGTGCGCGCGGGAGTTCCCGCGATTGGGCAGCGAATTCCACCACGCCCAGTCTGTTCAACAAGGCATCTGGGGAAAGCAGGCCGCGCAGTTCGACGCGCGATTCGAACGTGTCCGCAAACAGCCTGCCCGCCAGCTCGATCGTGGGTAGCTTGCGGGTCACGTCGTTGTTGAGATAGGCGACCAGGACTTCGTACTTCGGGTCCAGTTCCGGTGCCAGCGCCATGAGGACGATGTCGCGCTGGGCACGGGAAAGTCCGAGCGACGCGGCGAGCCGATACCAAGGGGTTTCCGAACGACCCGCTGGCGAATGCGCGATCCGCTCAAGCAATGCGAAGGCTTCGGTGGTCAGGCCCGCCGGGTCGGGTAGGCCGTCTTTCCTGCGCGCGCCCATCACCAGGGCGTCTACTTGCTTGTCGCTGATATACAGGCCGCGAAATTCGTCGAGGCTTAGTTCGTAGCGCGTGCGCAGGCGCAGGATCTCGCGATGGATCAGGAGGTCCAGCCGCGCAAGTTCCGGTTCGAGCGCGGCGAGGGCGGCGGTGATTTCGTCTGCCGCCATGTCTAGGCAGGGAATGGCCGGTGCGTTCATGCCGCGCTGTCCTCGCGAAGGCGAAGGGTGATCCCGCCGGGGAGACTGAATGTCGCCCGTTTGAGGCCGGCCAGTACCAGCAGCACGTCCAAAGGCGCCCGGCCCAGGCCAACCGAAACCTCTTTGGCGCTTATCGATATGCGCGCCGGCAACTGCAGGACCCGGCTGCGTAAGTAGTCGGGTGAGGAACCGGCGAGACCCGGCAAGCGGGTGGCAAGCGCTTCGAGCAAAGCCCGGGCGGCGCTGTCGATGCGGGTTTCAAGCTTGCCGCGCCTCCGGCTGACCTGCGGATATGGGTGGCCGGGAGCGCGAGGCGGCACGGCGCGCGCGGCTATTGCAAGCGCGCGCCGATGCGTGTCGAGGAGTGGATCGAGCGTTTCCAGTCCGAGCGCCAGCAGCAACGCCGGGTCACTCGATGCGGCCGTTTCGGGAATAGCTGCCAGCGCGCGGCCAACGACACGGAGAGCGAGCGCCCGCGCCAGCGGCGCGGAAGTCTCCGGGCCGACCATTCGCGATAAGGCTCGTTGCCAGCGCTGCGGCCAGTCCAGCCAGGACATCACCGCTAGCAGGATGAAAGCGCCACCGTGGCGTGTGCTGGCTTCTGCAGGGAATCGTTCGGCGCTGCGGGTAGCCGGCCCGTCATGCCGGGTGCCGCCAGCGGTGCGAGCGGCCGCGGTCAAGTCTTGCAGCATGCATGCGATATCCGGTTCCGACATGGCGCTTAGCCAGGCGACATTCAAGCCTGCCGCGCGCATGCGGTGTTGGAGTTCCATCAGGTCGCCGGTGCTGTCCGCATGTCTCACAATCGGGCTCGGCCGGTCCGGGCCTGTGGCAGGCGAGGTGCGGATCGTGGACGGATTCAAGTCAGCGGGTCCGCGGTTGCGCGACGCTGGTTCGCTGCCGGCCGCGCGAAATGATTGTTGCTGGACGATTCGGTGCATGAGCGCCAGCAGTTCCCGAATACATGCCGGCTCCAGGCCGAGTAAAGCCGGGTCGAAGGGATCCCCTCTTGCAAGCACGCGAAGCGTTGCCATCGCGCGCAGGGTATCGAGCACGGCGGTGCCGGCGGTGTTGCCATGCATGGCTTCGAT